>JASHTO010000765.1 GCA_030040515.1 Terriglobia bacterium | reverse complement strand
AAGATCACTTCCTTGAAAAGCTGGGGAAGGAAAACCCACTGCGGGACGCGGCGGGTTTCCAGCGCATCCGCGCCGGCCATCTGTTTCTTGGCGGCCGCCGCGGCCTTCCGGATGTCAAACATCCGCGTGGCGCTCAGGTTGGTCGCGGCGGCCTCGGCCTGCGGAGCTTCCTCCTTCTCCTCCGCCGGGCGCGCCGCGGTAACCAGCATGGGCCGGACACCGGTGAAATAGAAGCCGCGAAGAAAGGGAGCAATGCGCGCCGGCCCGGGCCGGCAAATATCCACCAGCAGGGGCACCAGCGTGGCGCGAAGTTTTTTGAACTCGCGAGGAAATTCGTAAATGGGCGGCGCCTGGGGGCTGTCCAGCTTGCGGCTCAGCAGGCTGAGTCGCCAATCCGCCAGGCCTTGCAGCAGGTTGTCAAAGGCGGCGGAAATTACGGCGGTTTTCTGCTCGGTGTAAGTATCCGCGTGGTAAGAGGCAGCGGGAAGCGACGCGCCGAAAACCTGTCCCGCCTCTTCATGGGTCATGGGCGCGACATAGTCCTGGAAGAATTGCAGGCGGTCAGCGCGGGTGAAGAGCACATAAACGGGAAGATTGATACCCAGCAACTGTGACGTCTCGCGCAGGCGGGCGCGCCAGTGGTCAATGCTGGTTCCCAGAGCTTCGGCGGCGCCGGGAGCGAGGAATTTCTCGCAGTCGATGCAGAGCAGCGCCACGCGCGGGGGGAGATGGCCCTTGCCCAGCAACTGCGCTTCACGGGGAGCGAATTGCTGGATCAAATGGGCCCAGCGCGGGGGCTCGCGCAGCAGCGGCGCGCCGGCTTCGGCCAGAATGAAGGGCGGAGCGTGCCACAAATTCAAGGTGTGGGTGGGAACGGGGATGTTGTTCTGCACCGTCTGGCCGGCAAGCAGTTGGGGCTCCAGCCCACACTGAAGAATGACGCTGGTTTTGGCGGACCCGCCTTCGCCCAGCACCAGCACGGCGGGAAATTCGCAAAGGGCGGTTTGGCCGGGTGGCAGAGCACCCAGGCGCACTTGCGCCTTGCCGATCAGGACGTCGATTTCATCGCCGGCCGCGGTTCCTTCTTCCGCCATTTCGCGGATGCGGTCCGCATCGATCCCTTTAAACCACCAGACGGCGGTGGCGAAGGCGGCCAGACCAATCAAGGCGAGGCAGCCGCGCAGGATCCAGATGTCATTCCCCTGCAGGTTCAGCCACTCGCCCGCCATCCAGCCCAGCGCCAGCCAGACGACGAGCGCGGCGGCGACGATCCAATATTTCCACGATGTGTTCAAGGCTGCTTCCCTGTCCTAATGAGGCGCCAGCGGCCCGACGGTGTGCAATCCTGCGGCCCCGGAAAGCAGGGCGAATTTGAAACCCGCGAAAAACAGAATGGCCAGAATCATGGCTCCCAAAGTGCCGAGAAGCAGCGCGCGCATCCAGGGGTCGGCGGGCGGTTGCAGCACGGCATCGTTCGCGGGCATCCAGTCGGGCGCCAGGCGGCGCGTGCCGCGAATGCGTTCCACCTTTTTCATGATGGAGTTCAGGGTGGGACGGACGCCCTCCGGCCCCTCCGCGCCGTATCGTCCGCGGTATCCCAGCAGCAGGCAGAGCGCAAAGACCTCCAGCACATCTGCGTCTTCCGGGGAGTCGTTTCGCGCGACCAGCCGGTCAATGCATTGGAAAAAGATTGCGCCGGAAGCCGGGTCGCCGAACAATTCTTCCTGCAAGGGCGTGCGAGACCACTGCGCGAAATGGGGGTCGTTCGCGGTCTCGACGGACTCGTCCAGGAAGGCCACTACGGCAAAGGTGGCCAGGCGGGCGTCCTCCGGAGTATACCCTTTGCGGGTGGCCTCGGCTTGCGCGGCCGCCAGGGCAGTTTTCATCGAATTGCGGAACGCCCCGGCATCCATTACCGCCTGGCGGCTGACGCGCAGGCGGGTAATCACCGTTAGAATTTCCTGGAAGACCAGCGCCAGGTTTTCCTTGCGCGAGGGTGGGCGAACTTCAAGGTTGAGTGAGGTCAAACCGCTTATCGGGTCTCCATTCATACTTCGATTCTGGCGTGACCTCCTGCTTCTCAGCAATATTCCTGCCCGGCTCTCAAGCCGTAAGAGCTGCCCTGATCTTCATGCCTTAGCGGTTCCCCGAATCCGGTGTTCCTGGCCACGGGCTAACCGGCAGGAGGCGATTGCGGGCCGCTTTACACGGCTCATGTTACAACAAGTTCGCTCCCAGCAACACAGATTCGAGCAGTGTCTGAGTTTTGTAGCGCGGCTGTCCCCGCCCGCGACGGTTACGCGGCTGGGGACAGCCGCGCTACAAATTTGGACTCTCCGGATCTGACTCTAAGTTTCAACCTGATGAGACACCATCCACCGTCCCATAAAAGGTGGTGGGTCAGTTTGAATTCCGTAGGGGCAGGGCTTGACCAGCAGCGGGAACTCGCACAGCGAGACTTACGCCTTGAGTTCCGTAGGGGCAGGGCTTGACCCTGCCCTTTTGCTGCGGCAGGGCACCCGCAAGGGGTGCCCCCGAAATTTCAAATCGACCCGTAAAGGAACGACGCCTCCTATGAGGGTTTTTCATGATAAAATCAACATCCTCCTTATCTGGGAAATCGACGATGAGCTTTCAGGGAAAATACGAAATTCTTTCCACCCTGAACGAGGGCGAAGCCAAGTCCTACCGGGCTAGGCAGATTTCTTCCGGGCGGCCGGTGATTCTGCACCATCTTGCGGCAAACCGGCCCGCTACCGCACAGCCTGATCTCGCTTCCCTCGTCTTCAAATTTCTTCGTGCCGCCTCCAAAGAGGCCAGCCGAAATTTCCTGGACATGGGTGATGAGGAAGGGCGCATTTTCATTGTCACGGCGGACGTGCCGGAGTGCCTCAACGTGCGCCAGTGGCTTCAATCGGCAATTGGCGAACCGGCAGAGGCGGAAAAGGCAGCCCAGCCCGCCGGGGTAGTCCCAGACATCGGCAATATTCAATTAACCTACAATTTAACCACGGATGCGCTTCGCCAGCTTGGCCGCAGTGCTTTGAGCGAGTCCGGGTCCGCCTCGGTGGAAAAGACTCTCAGCGCCCCGCCATCACCTTTGGGAATTGCGACGCGAACACCGGAAATCGCAGGTCGCAGCGCCCTTGCGCCGACCAAACTGGAGGAGGATACGGCGCCCGCGAGGCCCGCCGGCCTTCCTCAGCCATCCTCGCGGCAGGAATCGCCCACCCCATCTCTGGGATTTGAGCTTCCCCCGGAGTCTGAGGTACCCGCCAGCGTCCAGGATGCCTCTACCGAGATTCGGCCCAGTCTTGGCGCGCAGGCTGCAAATCGTGGGGGCGCCGCTGCCGGGGCGGAACCCACTCCTCCCAAGACTGCCACACCCGCCGGCACAACCCTGCCCGACACCGATGCCGGACTGGACGTCACGGGAGTGTTGGCAGATTTGGTCAGGGCGCCCAAGAAACCCCTGCCGGTATCCTCCGCGCCCGAACCGGCGGCCGCCAAGCCTGAAAATGTCCCTCAGCGGAAACCTTCTATGGGGTTCGAAATGGTTTTCCGGAGCGACAAGCCTCGCTTACATCCGACGTTGTCAGCCCCGCCCGAACCATCGGGGGTAATGGACGCGCCATTTGGGCCGCCCACGGTTCGGGAAGAGTTAGCGCCCACACCGACGATTCCCGCAGTGCCCCTCGAGGCACTGAATCCGGCGGCGGGGACAATCGGAAATGAGGGTTCCAACCTGCCTGCGGCCGGTTCGCGGCGTGCTTCCGAGCCCATACTGGACCTGCCCTCGCCACCTCCGCCTGGGCCGGCCTGGAAGGCGCCTTTGGAGCTGGAAAAGGCCACGCGGCCCGCCCCGGCGCATTCGCCCGGCGAGTACACGCGCATGATTGACAACGTGAAATCTCTGGCAGGACCGCTGCCTCCGGAGAATCCGCCATCCGGCGGGCGAGGGAGCGCGAGCTCCGGTGCCGCACCCCCAACCTCTTACCTGCAAATGCCTTCTTCTTACCCGGCCACATATCGTGACGCACCACCTTCGTCCCAACCGTCCAAGTCCCTTTCCCGCGACGGAGATACGCTTCCTCCGCGCGCCAAGCGCAAGGTGTGGGTGCCCATTGTGATCCTCGGTAGCCTATTTGTTATGACGGTGGCACTGCTGGTGTTTTTTGCGCTGAAGTAAAATGAGACATGAGCCATCGATATTTTCACCTGACCCTGGCGCTCCTCGCCGCCCGCTCGTGCGCGGCACAGCAACCTCCGGAAGGGCCGCGCTACCAATCGGCCTTCCTGCGCGTTGAATTGGCGGCCGACCAACCTGCGTTCGTCGCTTTGGCGGTGGATTCTCTCGGCCACCAGAAGCTCAGCGCCAACCCCCTCCGGCCGCCGGCAGCGGCGATGGTCCAATATCGGTCGAACCAACGGGACAACGGAATTGAATATCGTCCTGCGGGTGCGTCGCCAAGTTCGCAGCCTGTCTGGACCTTTGAGTTCGCGGAAAGGTCCATCCGGCTGACCTCGAATTATTCCGCCGACCATCCGCCGCCCGATCTGCTTTTCGATTTCGATCTGTACGTGGCGCGCGCCACACTTCTGGGGCTGATGGACGCGAACCAAACTGTGCGTCTTCCGGCGCTGCTGCACATGCCTTTGCAGGGAACGCTGCGGATTACGTCCCCCGAGGGCAAGAATCTGCGGCTGGGGTACGACGCGTTTCGCCACCCCATCGGCCAACGCCAAAAGGACTGGGTGAAGATCCGTGTGCCGGCGGCTTCCGCTGCCCAGCCGCGCGTGGAATACACGTTCGAGGTGGTGGATATTTACCCCCGCGTGGCGGGCGTCGAAGCCGACCCGCGATTTGACGGCTTCCGACGAGGCTGGCTGAACATTTTCCAAATCAACCCGCGCCAGGGGCTCCTGGCAAATAGCTCCAACAGCGGCGCGTGTCCGTTTTGCCTGCATGAATTTTCCGCCGTCGCGCTCCGGACTCCGCCCCTGGCGGACGGGCTCGCCGCGCTCGATCTGGTGCGCCAGTACCTGGACGTGGGTTTGAACGACCTGCGCGCTTACGTGCCGGACAATCCCGCGTTCATGCTCGATTTTCTCGACATGTATCCCTCGCTGCTCATTGGCGCGTCGGACTACGTGCGTGGAAGCAACAATGACGCATGGCTGAACGAACATTACGCCGGAATCAAGGCGTGGGCGCAGGCGCTGCTGGCCACGGACAAGGACGGCGACGGGCTCTACGAATACTACCTGAGCGGCAACTCGGGAAGCTGGGGCAAGTGGGGCACTCATCATCCGGCCAACTGGTGGGACAGCATCGGTTTTGGCAACAAGGACGCCTACTGCAATGCCCTTGCCTACCACGCTCTCCTGGGCATGGCGGAGATGGCGCGACGCGCCCATCACCCTGAGGATGCGGCATTCTACGCGGCCCGCGCGGACAAGCTGAAGTCACTCTACTACCCAACCTTCTTCAACCCTGCCACCGACGTATTGGCGGGCTGGAAGAGCCTGGACGGCAAACTGCACGACGACTACTTTACTTTTGTCAACGGCGCCGCCATCACCTACGGGTTGGTTTCAACCGACCAGGCCAACTCCCTCATGGACCACATGCTGGCCAAGATGCAGGAAGTGGGATATAGGCAATTTCAATACGGGCTGCCCGGAAACCTGATCACGGTTCCGGCCGAGGATTTTCTCGACCCGCGGCAGGTGTGGGGCGGGGGCGGATCGCTCGGTTTCGAGTGGTATGAAAACGGCGGCGCCACGGCCGCCATGGCCTACTACACGTTGGAAGCTCTCTACAAACTGGGACGCAGGAAGGAAGCCGACGCCATTCTGTTCCCCATGCTGCAATCGTACGAAGACGGCACGTTCCAGGGAACGTCCACCTACCAAGTCGATGGGCGAACGCGCACCTACGATTGGCGCCGCTGGGACGGCGAGCCCACCGGCTACGAAGGCTATCTGACCGATGATTACATGGCGCTGCTGTCGGTGCTGTCGCGATAAGGATGGCATCTCACCCGGAAAGCAGTAGCAAGCTCTCGCACTCCGAACCGACACGACTTTGACGTACCCCTGCATAACCAGGTGGTGGTGGGTCAGTTTGAATTCCGTAGGGGCAGGGCTCGTCCCTGCCCTTCAGTCCAGCGACATTAAGCAGCGCACCCGCAAGGGGTGCCCCTACGCCGAGATTTCAAACTCTATCACCACCATCACCGGGTGTATTGCTTGCATTTCGAGAAATTTAAGTTAAACTACTAGAAGCCTGAGTCGGGCGTGACAAAGAACTCAAGAGCAGGGGAGGAGCCTTCCCAGTGGCAGATCGCGTGCCGGAAGTATCGGCCGTTAGCGGCGAGGAGAAGGGTGAAGTGCACCTGTCGGCACGGGTTGCTCACGTCTCCGACACGGGTCGCCGCCGGCACAATAACCAGGATTGCCACA
>JASHTO010000764.1 GCA_030040515.1 Terriglobia bacterium | reverse complement strand
GAGCCTCAATGCGCGGCGCCGCTCGCAATCCCGAAAAAACCACGGTGCCTTCCATGGCCGAATCAGGAATGTTCGGGCGCGGAGGCGGCGGAGCGGGGCGCGGAGGTGGCGGAACCGCGGGCCGGATAGCGGGAGGCGGTGGAATTGCAGGGCGAGGTGGCGGCGGCGCCGCTGGGCGCGCCGGCGGAGCCACCGGGGGCCGCCCCAAAGAAGGTGGCGGTGGAGGAATTACCGGACGCTGCGGAGCGGGCGGCGATGCTGGCCGGGCCACGGGCGCAGGAGGAGGCGGGGCTACCGGACGCGGCGGCGGTGGCGGCGCCGCAGTTGCCGGCAAGGACGTCCCGCAATATCCGCAGAATTTGCTCCCCTGCGGGAATGACTTGTGGCACTTCGGGCACATAACCTGGGGGACAGCCGTCCCGCCCGCGCCGCGAGCAACGGGTGCAGACGGTGGGGCGGACAGCGTCGCCGGTGCCGGCGCCGCCCCGGGGACTTGCGGCTTTCCGCAGCGCACGCAGACCTCTGCGGTGGCCGGATTCATGGTTCCGCACGATATGCAGCGCATGTATCGAATGGTTCCCTGTTCGTTCGTGTCAGCGGTCATATTCTACGCCCAATCTTGATTTCTGGTCGGCTCTACTGGCCCGTGGCTTTTATCCAAATGGGGTTAGTATAGCAGCGAAATTCATTATTGGCACTGTTTCGAGTGCTGGCCACCAGGCGAATGTAAATCCAGTTGGGCGATCCTTCCTTCAGAACCGAATGCAGGTCGAAGGGAACCAGGCCGTTGCTGGCCAAAGCCTTGTCGGCGGGCACGGGAATTTCCACGGCTGGCTGCTCGCCCGCGCTGGTCCCCACGATCAATTTTATGGATTGCACGGACCCGAATTCTTCGCTGCTCGCCCAGCGGAGCTGCAAGGCAGGCAGTGATTTCAGCGGGCCGGAAATCTGCCCTCCGATGCCGATGTCTTCGGCATCGTCAATCGAACCGTTGGAATTGGTATCGAACCCGGCCACCAGCAGCGGCCCGTTGCTCATCACCGTGTGGCCGTCGTGCAGGGCGCGAAGGACGTTTTCTCCCCGCGGCCCCATGCCGGCGGGCGCGAAGACCACGGTGGAAATCCGCCCCATGGCGTTGTCTTCCGCGTATCCATTCAGGCCGCGCGAGGGCTTGCCGAGAAAATCCACCACATCCATCGTGGCTTCATAATTCAGGTCGCCGTGCGCGTCGGAGCCGGCAGCGAAAAAGGCTTTGAAGAGCGGGGCATCGGTTCCATCGGTGCGTGCCGCGAGCCCGCGCTGGAGCAGCGGCTGCCAGCCCAGTTTGATGGCTTGATCCAGCCGCGCGTACTGGTCAGCGTCCGGGTCGTGCTGGAAGCAGGCGCTGGAATCATCGTGCGGGTGAATGCAGAACGGGTCGCGCATATCGTCCGCGGTGGAGAGCGTGGCGCGATTCCAACCTTCCAGTCCCACGAGGCCGGCCTGAAGCTGCTTTGCGTCGGGCGCCAGAAAATCCGCGCTCAGGTCCCAGCTCCCTCCACGCATCACCGGGCTGATGGGATCAAAGGGATGCGCGGCGTAGGCAAAGCCGCCCGCCGCCGCGATGCGCGCCAGCGCGTCCTTGATGGGCATGGCAGCGGAGGACGGCCCGCCGTCACCTGTCAGGATCACGGTGTTCTCCGCATCCTTCAAATCGGGAAATCCCTTGTCGGGGTCATCGGGCGAAGGTGCGGCGATCATGTGAACGGTAGTCAGCACGACGTCGGGCTTGCCGCTGGCGGTGGTCACTTCCTCGCCGCGAATCAGCATCAGGCGTCCGTCGCGAAACTTCTTGACGTCATCAAGCTCGGCCTGGTAAGCGTCGGGGGAAAGGTCGGTCGAATGGTCGGTGAGCAGCAGCCAGTCGAACCCCGCCTGCATGGCCGCCTGCTTGGTGATGTCGAGCGGATACCCGCGTTCCGCCGGATTATCCGTGTAACCGCAGTGGTAATGCAGGTCGCCACGATACCAATTGGCAATTTGCGGCAGCGGCGCGGCGTTCAACGCCACGCGCAGGTAGAAATCCTGATTGGGCCAATCCGCCACCCGGAGCGAGACCCAGACGTCCACGGAGGCAAACGGCCCGCCCAGAAAGTGGCTGGAAAGGTAGGACTGCACGGCCTCGCGGGGAACTTCCAGATTCTTTTTGTAGCGGCCCTGGATCACCAGCGGCTGCCCGCCCGTGCGCGCATCGAAGGAAAAGTCCTTGCTCTCGCCCAAAAGCAGCGGGTCCTTGCCGAACTGGTGCTGTGCGCCGGTGGGCTTGACGAAAATATCCACGCCCTGGAATTGCAAGGGGTCGCGCTTGATATAGCTCGCCACGCCGGAGCCCGTAGTGTGCGCCTCCTGCTCCACTCCATTGATGATTTCGACGAAGATGGGGAGGTAAATATCGCTGGAATTCCGCAGCGAGCGCGGGCAATCCGCGCGGAAAAATATTCCCGTCTTCGAGAATTTCGCTTTCAACTGGTCGAAGAGGCCTTCCTGGGAAAACGCCGGAAGGGCCGCTGCGGCCAGCACCGCAGCCAGCGTGAAGAGGAGATGAAGAGAAGTGTATACTTTTCGCAACGGTAACCTCATACCATGATCTTAAAGGGTACGTTTCCTGCAATCAGGTCCACACACTTCACGAGCTGAATTTTGATTTTATCCTCGCGTTCGAGCCGCGCGACCTCATCCACCGCGCCAGAGCTGAAATCAAACGCGATGATCATGCCTTTCTTCTCCTTCTCCCGTTGAAGCACTCCAGCGAAGGCGTCGATGACCGGGCGTCCCACGTGTTCGCTCTGTTTTACCTGAATCGGATGATGCTCCATGAAGGTAAAACCATCAATTCCCATGTCAGCAACTTTCCTGGGGGAGTGTTGTCCATAGACAGCATTGATCGCCCAGTTTTGGAACTCGAAGGGATCAAGAGCTCTCAGGTCGCGGGCGGTCTTGACGAGGCCGTGTACCTGATAATCCGTTGCTCCCAATTTCTTGAGTCGTTGTTCAACCACCCTGATGGCGGACTGAGAAATATCAATTCCGATCCATCTTCGGTTCAGCTTTTGTGCTGCGGCCAAGGTTGTCCCACATCCGCAGTACGCGTCTAAGACCAAGTCGCCCCTTTTGCTGCTTGCGTTGACAATACGTTCGAGAAGTGCAATCGGCTTTTGAGTGGGGTATCCCAGCTTTTCTGCGCCCTGCGAACTTACGGGAGGGATGTCGGTCCAGATGTTGTCGATGGGCTGTCCCTTAGGCGAAAGGAACTTTTTCAGTCGTGGCATTCCACCACGATCCGGCCAATAGATGACGCCCTCCTTGTCGAGTTTCTCCAGCTCGCTGGGAGGCCGAATCCAGTGGCGCGTCCATTTGCTGGGATTGATGCCGTGCCATACCCTGCCCGTTTCGCCGTGTCGAATGCCTGCCCCGGTAAGGTCGGCCAGCATAAAGCGCCTGCCCGTAACCGGGTCCTTATGACGGTAGGACCTACTCAAATGTTCTTCTGAATATGGACGGTACTGCGGATTCCAGGTGAATCGATCTGACTTGCTGTAGAAGAAAATCGAATCGGTTACATGACCGAATCCAATCGTGTCAACGTGGGCCGAAGTGCGCCTCCAGACGATTTCTGTTTGAAAATTCCCATATCCGAATATCTTGTCCAACTCTTGTTTCATGTAGTGGGAAATGTGCCAGTCCAAGTGGACGTAAAAGCTGCCGGTATCCTTGAGCTTGGAATACATTTTCCTCACTCGGGCAACCAGATAATTCACGTAATGGTTGATTCCTCCTGCCCATCGATCTTCAAAGGCGAACCGTTCCGCTTCCCCGCCCCAAATAGTTTCGTACGAACGCTGAGAATAAAACGGGGGATCAATGTAGATAAGGTCGACGCCGTCATCCGGCACCATATCAAGAATGGAAAGACAGTCCCCGCAATAAAGCTGGCTCTCACCGGAGGTTTTTAGGAGGGATTGTTGTTCCACTATCTCGCCTTATTTCCGAACGATTTTGCTTTGGCCAAACTGATGGCCAAAATTCGCCTGGGTCCTCGTTCAGCCTCGTTCGCTACTGCTGTGCTCAGAGATCCTTGTCCGGGAACAGTCTCTCATGGAATCAGTTTACGCACGTCCTGAATGGAGATGCACTGATTGGCCGAAGTCGCCAGCGCCACCACCTTGCCGTCGGCGCTGAGCAGGGGAGCGCCGGATTCTCCGGGGTCAGCCTGATGTTGCATGGTGAGCGTGCTCCCCTGCGCGGCCAGCGCCACCGTCAGCAGGCGCGGAACGGGATTCGGCTGGCTGATCCCCAACGGGTAACTGCACAGGATCAGGCTCCCGCCGGTGGTGGCTGCGGCATCAGAAAGAGCTAGCGGTTGAAATCCCTTGCCGGTGATTTGCAGTACAACCACGTCCGAAGTCCCTTCGGTGTCCAGGTGCAGCGTGGCTTTCTCACCGGAATCGGGGTCCTGGTAATTCTGCTCGGCCATCTGGTCGGGAGCGGCGGCCAGAATGTTCAGAGACTGCTTGTCCGTGCTGAGCGCGGCGCTGAGATTCGGCTGCCCGTCCGCACCCAGCACTGGCGCGCCCGCCGGCCACGCGTAGGTCCTCACGCTGGCCTTATTGAGTTCGAGATGCTGTTGCTCAATCAGGAAGTCCACCTGCGGGTCGAACTTCCAGGGCTCGATGACACGCTTGGTGGCCAGCATTTTTCCATCCGCGCTCACCACGAATCCCGTGCCGGATTGCGAAAACTGTTCGGCGGCCTTGGTCTTGGGGTCGCTCACCTCATATACCGTGTAGAGCAGGTAAAGCGCGGGCCTCACCTTTCCACCCACGGTCTCATTCATGCGGGTTTGGGCCAGATGCTCCTTGGCCATGTTGACGGCCGCGGCGGAAGCGGGGTTTGAGAGCGTGTCCAGAACCGTGTCCGCCGCCATGCGCAGCAGCGGATTGCCCTGGAAGAAGTTTACGGGAACGGTTTCGTTCAGGGGCACGGGAATAGCCACCTGTTTGGCGCGCAGGGCAAGCTTTTCGAGGGAGTTCAGCTTCACTTCGATAAAGCTCTGGCCGGTGATTTGCACATTGTCCTTGTCCACCATGTCGCGCACGGGCTGCATGGAGGTGAGATCGGCGAAGACGATGGAGCATTGCAGCGGCGCGGGGAGGTCCACGGGGTCTTTGTTCGAAAGCTTGAATTCCTGGTCAAAGCTGTCGAGGTGCACGGGAATGCCATTCACCGCCACGTTCTGAAAATACATGTGCTCCACCGTGGCGGAGCGGTCCACGGGCTTGATGCTGACGTAGAGGTTCAGCAGCAGGCGTTCCGTGTTGATATCCTGGAATGATATGTTCTTGTAGACGGCGGGATTGGGAGCGGGCTGGCCACCTTTTTCCGGAAGATTGTAGACTTTGGCGCCGCGAACGGCGTCGGGGAGTTGCTCCGGCTGGCCGGTTTGCGGCGCGAGAACGGGAGCGGCGCAGAGAACCGAAACAAGAATCAAGGCGGAAGCAGGCTTGCGCTGCGGAAAAGACATTTCGAGGGAACTCCAGGAAATAGGCCGAGAGTAATTATACTTCGATAACGCCAGAGATCTTACGACGGTTGGTGTTTAGCAGGAACTGGCGGTTAACGCTGAATAAGACCCCTCACCCACCGCCTTGCGGTCCCCCCTCTCCCCTTGGAGAAGGTAAACATACTTTAGCGCGGTCGCGCGCAGAAGACTTTCCCCTCTCCTTTTAGAGAGGGCAAACATACTTTGGTGCGGTCGCGCGTTGAAGACTTTTCCCTCTCCAGGGGAAGAGGGTGGCTCGCAACCGGCGTAGTCATCCGCCAGGGCGAGTCGGGTGAGGTGTTTCTTCCCACCCTCACCGCCACACTGCGACCCGATTCGTAGGGGTGGTTCGTCCTGCGGACCAAAGCCTTCGGGCGACGGGGCGCGCCCCCCCTACGCTCACGGGAAATCAGGTGTTGCAACCGGTCTCAGAGTGCAGGAGCTGCTGCTCCCGCACTCCCCAAAAATACGAACTCGTCTACACCACCCCATCCGCCCATGGAACCTCATAAAGCTCCACCGGCTTCTCCTTGTTCTTCACCATAATCGGGGCCAGGCGGCGCGCCGTTATTTTGCCATTTAATTGCTGGTAAGTGGATTCTGAAATCAGGATCTGTCCGGCGGAGGCATTCGAGCACAAGCGCGACGACAGGTTCACGGCGTCGCCGATGACGGTGTAATCCATGCGCTTGGGGCTGCCGATGTTGCCCGCCGTCACCGGACCGGTGTTCACGCCCACTCCCATGCGCAAGGGCTGCTGGCCGCGGCTTTCCCAATCG
Organism: Terriglobia bacterium; assembly: GCA_030040515.1. Classification (GTDB taxonomy): domain Bacteria; phylum Acidobacteriota; class Terriglobia; order UBA7540; family UBA7540; genus Bog-366. The sequence continues at coordinate 1,087 of JASHTO010000764.1, read as the reverse complement.
GCGTTCAAGGCGGCAAGCGCCCTTTGCATTTCCATGGCCGTCTTGGCGGCGCGCAGGGCGTCATCCGGCTTGGGAATGGGCGCTCCATATACCGCCATGATTCCGTCGCCCAGGTATTTGTCCAGCGTTCCGCCGCTTTCAAAGATGATGTCCGTCATCTCCGAGAAATACTCGTTGAGCAATTCCACCACGGCGTGGGGCTCCATGTGCTCGGACATGCGCGTGAAGCCGCGGATATCGGAGAACAGGATGGTGACCGTCTGGTTTTCGCCGCCCAGTTGAATCTCGTCGGGGCTGGCGAGGATTTTTTCCACGATATTGGCGCTCAGGAACCGCCCCAGCGCCTGGCGTTCCACCATGCCGCGGGCCAGTTCCTCGTGCGAGCGGGCATTATCGAAGCTGATGGCGGCTTCGGCGGCGATCACGGAAAAAATACCCAGCTCTTCCTGCGAGAAGGCGTGGGTTTTGCTGAGGCAATCCACGTAAAAGATGCCGAAAACCCGGTCCTTGTAGATCAGCGGCGCGCACATGGCGGAGCGGATGCCGCTGATGCGCAGGCTTTGGCTGGCGGAGAAGCGCTCGTCCGTGCCCACGTCGTAAATCAGCAGGGGCACGCGGTCATTCATCAGTTTTTCAGTCACCATGGTGGAGAGCGCCACGCCGTGCCCCTGGGCCTTCTGCGCTTCATCCTTGTAAAGCAGCACGGCGGGCTTGAAGCCGCCCCGCTTGTCGTCGCGCAGCATCACGAAGCCGCGCTCCACGTTGTCCATCTGGAAAACCAACTCCATAACCCGGTGCATAATTTCGTCCGGCGTGAGGACGCTGGAGAGCGTCTTACCCACAGAGAGGAGCAGTTTCAGGAGGCTGTTTTCCTTTTCGAGCGACTTGACGCGCTCCTCCGTGGGAATGACCCGCATGGGGGCCGTGGGGGGGGTGAGGCGCAGCGAGGTGCCGATGTCCTCCGACTCCACCAGGCGCTTGATGTCCGTGGCGGTGCTGTTGCCGTACTCCATGTGCAGATCGCCCACCCGCGTCTTCTCAAACTTCAGTTCGTACATGCCGATGGCGATGCGGTCATGGTCCTTCA
>JASHTO010000763.1 GCA_030040515.1 Terriglobia bacterium | reverse complement strand
AGGACGGCTGACTTTGAATCAGCCAATCCTGGTTCGATTCCAGGGGCTAGAGCCATTCCCAGCTCGTTTAAGGGTGGGACGCAAGATTCTGAATCTTGAGATTGGGGTTCGATCCCCTGGCTGGGAACCAAGGAATGGTCGAATTTGTTGAGAACTTTGCCGGGGCGAATTTAAAGCGCATTTCGCCGTCCGAGCGCGAGCAAAGGGCATGATGAGCCGCGTGGCGCGGTGCGGTGCGGTTTTTGTCGATTGAAGCTGCTGGATGCAATGGCACCCTCGCTCGGCTCAATCTCAAGAACCGTTCAACCCACCACCTAAGCCGGATTTGGAAACGCCCTTCCCGCGCGGGCGAGAGCGGGAATCCACTTGCTTGTGCCCTGATGTGGCGCACCGCTTCAGCAGGTTCACCTTACCGGCGTCTTACTTCTACTATCCTCAAAACTCGTAGCGTAGAGCGAATTGCACGACTCTCGGATTCACGGCGGTGAGGATTTTGCCGAAATCCGTGGGGTCGCCTGGGTCGGCCGACGCAGGCCCGAAATGGGTCGTATTGGTAGCATTAAAGGCCTCCAGCCGAAACTGGATGGTGTGTGACTCTTTGTACGGCATCTTGAAGCGTTTCCCCAGCCCCATGTCGACATTGGTGAACGGAGGAGCAGCAATCACATTGCGTCCGTTGCCCGCCGTGCCGGTATACGAATAGCCGAACAGCGCGAAAGCCGCTGTTGGATTCGCGAACATGCCCGGCCCCGTGCGTCCGTCCAGCGCTGTGATGTTCCGCCCAACCTTGGTTTTCGGGACCGCCGAAAGCTCCGCGAAATTTGACCAATTGAGGTTTGTATCCCAATTGGAATTATCGGTCCCACTTTCCCAACCGCGGCGGTATTGGAAGATCCCGCTCACTTGCCAGCCGCCAATCACGGCATCGACGATTTTGTTGGTGGTGCCCAGGAACTTCTGTCCTCTTCCCACCGGAATCTGCCATACCCAGTTGGCGTTCACCAAGTTGGGGTAGTCATAGTCGCACCTGGCATATTGGGCATGGTAGTCAGACGTATCGATGACAAACGTGGAGACATAGTGGCCGCCGTTGAAGAGCTCCCCGCCCGACGAAACGTCGAGACACTTCGAGTAGGTGTAGTTGAAGTCAACCAAGAGGCCGTGCTGAAACTGCTTGCGCGCGGTCACCTGTAGAGCGTTGTAGTTTCCGAAGCCCTTAGACTGAAACGTCGCAAGTTCCACGTATTGGTCGTTTATCAAAGCAAAGGGGCCGAGTCTGCTACAGGACGGCACACAACTGTCGTCAACTGACCATAGGGCGCCATCTCCCCAGTCCGGCGCATTGGCCTGGAAGGCTTGGTAGATCCCTTGCGTTGCGGTCAAGCCGCCGCCCGCCGCGCCGGGCCAGAGGTCCTCCCAGAACGGGATCTGCTGCACCTGGCTCACCGGGGTGTTACTCAGCACCTGCTTTTCGATCTGCTGCGCGGCTTGGAAGAAGCTTTGGCCGGATGCCTTATCGATCAGGTTAAGGGGTTCGTTAACGTCAGCCCACACGAGCGTACGATGCGAGAAATGGCCGACATAGGAGGCCTCGACGAAAAACCCGCCCGGCAATTGACGCCCCGCGGAAAAGTTGAGCGCCAAGTCATACGGGGGTTTTATGTCTTTGTCGATGGCAGAATTGTTGGCCCACCCATTCTGGGGGATCAACGGTGGTGTTTGTGGAAATCCCCCTGGGGGTGCGGGCGTCAGCAAAGCCGCCGGAATTTGATTCCACGATTGGACTCGGGGAACATTGGCGCCGGTGAACGCTGCGGTTGCCCCCAACGAGGCAGAGTAGCCAAGATTTTGTCCATCAGCTGCGGCTGCCAGATTTTCACCGTAAAGGTCGTAAAAGACGCCGCCCCCGGCTCGAATAACGGTCTTTCCAGGCCCGCCGACGAGCTTGCCTAGCCAGCCGCTGGCGGACTGAGGGCTATAGGCTACACTAAGCCGGGGACCGAAATTCCTATAGTGTGAGTCGTATAGCGCGCCTCCCTTTACGTATTGCAATAATCCGGCCTGGCCTTGCGACTGGCCGGCGGCTGCCGCGGCCTCCCTCAAATTCAACCATTGGCTGGCGCTTGGATCCAGGTTGGATTGGTAGCCGTTCGCCTCGTGAATGGGCGGGAACACACTCCAGCGCAACCCCCCGGAAAGGGTCAAAGCGCGCGTCGCGCGCCAAGTGTCCAGGCCATAGAACTCATATTCATTGGAAGCAAAATCGCGGTCTTTCACTGTGCCTAGTGGGAGGACGTTACCGTTCTTGTCGTACAGGTATTGGGATTGCGCGTAGGGAACGCTACCGAGCATCTGAAACGCGGTATTCGGGAATTCCCAGGCCGTCGCAAATGCCGGATCGATGGTCGGCAGATTCTGGTAATACTCGCTGCCTGTGATGTCAGTCAGAAGCTGTGTCACATCCATGTAAGCGTAGCTTATCCAGGAGCCGTCGATGCTCCTGTCACGGATAGCGCGGAAGACGCCGCCGAACTGTGTGGTGTGACGGCCCCTCACCCACGTCAAGTCGTCGGCGACGGTGTGCGTCGGAATGATCCTGGTGAAATTGGTGGTATCCGCGTAAAGACTCGCCGGATTCGCATTACTTGTCACCACCGGGTTAACCCCGATATATCCCGCCGTGCCAGGGGGAATGACTCCCGTAGTATCCACGCCTTCCCGCGTCAGTCCGTAGCGCACGATATTCGTCATGTTCGGCCGCAGGATCATGGTGTCTCCAGCCGCCATTCCCTTGCTGTTGTTCAAATCGTCAGAGGAGTCAATCTGTCCGGGGAACTGCGGCGGGCTGGGGGTCTTGTCATTGTCAAGAGTGCCCCGAAAGAACAGATCGTGTTTTCCGGACCCGGGCAAATAATCAAAGCGTGCAAGATAGGTCCGCAGGTGGGAGTGGATGGGTGAGTTGAACGTGTATCCCGAGGTGTTGACTCCGTCACCGAGGAAAGAGGTGTTGGGCTCAGGAAATTGATTATATCGTTGCAAAACAACGGGATCAGGCCCGATATGGGCGGGGTCAACCAAGCTCGTGACCTGCGCCGGACTTAATGTCGCGATCGTCCCGTCGATCTGGCGGTACGATAAACTGCCTTGCCTGAGGTTCGCCATCGGGACAGTGTTACTCGTTGTAGCCGCCGACGCGTCGACGGTAGTGTCAAAGTTAAGGAAGTAAAACAGCTTGTTTTTCTTCACCGGCCCCCCTACGGAGCCGCCGAATACGTTTCGGTTAAGAGCAGCAATGGGAATCCCAGCCAGGTTGTTGAAGAAGTTGTTGGCGGCAAACTCTGTGTTACGGTTGTACTCATAGGCGGAGCCATGGAGCGTATTCGTGCCGCCTTTGGTTACCAGCGTCACTTGGGCGCCTGACGTGCGCCCCTGGTCCGCCGGCGCGTTCAGGGTGGTCACGCGAAACTCCTGGACGGAATCAAGCGGCGTGCGGATGACACTGGTGAACGCTGTACGGTTTTGCTGCTCATTCACGTCCACACCGTCGAGCGTGATGTTCCCCTGGTCGGGCTTGCCGCCGTTCACGTCGCCCTCCGTACTCACACCGGGTTGGAGCTCAAGCAAGTCGACCACGTTTCGTGAATCTATCGGCAGTTGGATGATCGGCACGGTACCGAGGGTGTTGCCCAGGCTAGAGTCTGTGGTGTTCATGGGCGCGGCCTGCGCCTGGACCGAGACTGATTGCGACACGGCACCCAACTGTTCGAAGGTGATGTTCATCGTGGCAGGCAGGTTCACGCGCAGCCGGACGTCCTCGATGTTGACCGTCTTGAAGCCGCTGGCGCTGCTGCGGATGACGTAGTCCCCCGGTGGAACATCGAAAAACGCGTAGCTACCGTCGCTCCCTGTTTGGACAGTGCGTTTGAGACCTGTCTCCTTATTCATGAGTGTGACTTCCGCTTTGGGTACTACCGCCCCCGTCATATCGGAAACGATCCCACGCAGCGAACTCATCGCCTGTGCGTGTGCCGCCGGAGCATAGAAGCTCACCAGCAGGCAGACAATCACCAATAGACAAATGCGTCGTAGCGGTTTCATATTCTCCCTCTGCGATCTGAAAATTTCTTTGTGTTTGTGACTGTTCTGTGGTACATTAGTTCAGTAATGAACTATTGAACCAATTTCAAACGGGATTTTTATATTATTACTTCAATTCTGTCAAGTGCTTTTTTTGACCGGTGAGTTTGTGAATTTCTGAGGGCTATGAAGCTCTTCGGCACAGCCTCTGGCCGCGCTGCCTGGATTGGCTCTCAAACTTCCGTCACTGCAGATGAAAAAGCGTAAGATGACAGCGGTGCGGGAAATAAACTTGAAGTGAGGGGGCGCATTAATGAGCAAGAACCCGACTGTGATCGCGGCGGCAAAGCCAGATCACATGACACAATTTGAAAGACGCAAACTAAAATCAGCCGACACAGAGATGAGCATCTTTCACCTGATCCATAGGCATCAGGGTGTTTCGCGGATCGATTTGGCCAAGCGCACAGGCTTGAGTGAAGCCACACTCAGTGGCATCGTTCGAGGTCTGATCAAGAAAGGCTTGGTGATCGAATCCGGCAAGGGTTCGACGGTCCTTGGCCGCAAGCCCGTGTCGCTAAGGGTCTGCGCTGACACCGCCTACTTCTTGGGTGTCGACCTGGAGTGGGATTCCGTGACGGTGGTCGTCACCAATTCTCTCGACGAGGTGGTTCACCAGGTTGAAACACCAACGAAAATGCTGGAGGGGCGCGACGCTGTTCTGCAGAGAACCTGCAAGATAATCCAGGAAGCCCTCAAGGACTGCCGGCTGCCCAAACACGCCATCAAGGGGATCGGCTTGGCGCATCCGGGAGTGATTGATACCCAAAACGGCGTCGTGCTCTCCTATCCCCGCCCGGGGCAAATGACCGAATGGAAGAATGTTTCCTTGAAGGCCATGCTGGAAAAAGAATTCGGCCTGCCCGCAGCCATCGACGACCACACCCGGATGATGGCCGTTGCCGAGAAGTGTTTCGGGATGGGAGCGAGTCTGAATGACTTCCTGTTTGTCTCCGTGGGCTGGGGAATCGGCGCGACTATTTTCATAAACGGAGAAGCCTATCGGGGTGCAGACGGATTCGCGGGTGAGTTAGGGCACATGAGTTTGGACGAGAACGGTCCGTTGTGTTTTTGCGGGAGCCACGGTTGTGTGGAAACCCTTTCTTCCTGTACTGCCATAATTGAAACCGTTCGGCGGGCGATTCTGAAAGGCGTGGATTCGACGGTAAGAGATTTGGCCGAAGGCGACCTGGACCGGATCAGTATCGAGATGGTTTCCCGGGCCGCCGTGGAGAACGACAAGCTGGCCTCCCGCGTCTTGGAAGAAGCGGTCGTGCATATCGGAGCTGCCCTATCAAGCGTGATCAACTTGCTGAATCCCAGAACGGTCATTTTGGGTGGGCTGCTGTTCCGCCACGCCGGGCCGCTCCTACTCGAGCCCTTGCGTCAGGTCGTCAGCCACCGCGCCATGGAAAAGTCTGCCCATCAGATCCAATTCATAGTTTCCGGACTGGGTAGTAACGCCGCTGCCCTGGGATCCGCCCGGCTGATTTCTGAAAAGGTCCTGGATCGCGTCTACGAGGAGAGATGTCAGGCACTCCCCCGAAAGCAGGTAGCTTGATGAGCGGGGCAGAAGGGCCTTGCGTTTCATTGGCTCAAGCCAACTGCGCTGCCTGAACTGTGCCGATTTGAAATCATCCCTATGTACTAAGTGCGGCCTCTAAAGCTTGACGCATCGTCGCTTCACACTCCGGGAAGGCGATCCAACTGTAATGATCGTTGTAGCCGTCTCGAGCATCCTTGGCGGTCGGAATATAACCTGGTGCACATTCACCATATCCGAAAGTCATGACAAAGGAGTCCGGTCGCAGCGCCTGAGCCCAGAGTTGGTATTGCACAAAGCTCTCCGCGGGCAGAAGCACGATTTGAGCCGGTCCAAAATCGATTGCGGGAACGTCAATATGGTGTCCGGTATCGGAGCGCTGTCGCCAGCTCAGTCCAAGGGCCGCGTCAAAGCGATCCAAGGTTGACCGGGTAGGGTCGGCAAGAGTTCGGCGAAACTCTTCCACACTGTATCCAGGGGTATGTCGGGGCTCCAATTTCATCGCAACGCAACGGAAATCGATTTTCTCGAGAGGATGCTTTTGAGTTGCGTTCCAGGCGGCCAGCATGCCTTGGTATAGACGGTCTGCCAGAATCGGCCGGTTTTGGTGATTCCCATCGTTAAACTTACCTGCCATGATGTCTCCGCTGCACCCGGAGAAGTAGACCTGGACAACGGACGGCATCTCCCGACGCCGCTTTGCCCGGGCCACGCCTGGAAAATCGTAAGATACCTCTCCCTTGCCATAGTAAGTCATCGGATGGGTGGCATAGCAGGTGAGAGCCGCCACGGGCTCGTCGCCATTCCAAAAACTAATTGTCTTCAGCCAAGGATCGATTAATCCGATGGGCATATTTCGGACGACGGGGTCATGCTCCGCGCTCACTCTCTCATATGAAACCTTTCCGTCCGGAGTAACATAGCGGCGATTGGATGCGACACCCTCCACTTTTCCTTGTCCTGTCCCAATATGCGTGATGGGGCGTGAAGTCCCCAGGCAGTTTCGAAGCGCCGAGGCCACACGCTGCACAGTTTTTTCATCAAATTCAGGATCACAAAGGTCTTGGGGAACGTGGTTCGCCTTCAACAATTCCTGCGCGACACGGTCTGAATAAGGAGCGTCGTGTTGATGAACGCAGCTTACCAGCACCCTCTGCTTGTCTGTTTGTGCAGCCTCGGCCAGGACAGTTCGCCAGCGTTCGTAAGATTCGTTCCGGATTTCGCACCAGTCAACCGCAACCAGAACGATTGGCTTGGGACCGCCGCCTGACAGGACCACCCCGTTAGCCTGGAGCCTATCGACGATGGTTGTGGCTCGCTCCGGGCTGCCGTTATAGAGCGGATTGCCGACGGGGGGCGTCACATCTTCAATAAATGAGCTGAAGCGCCATCTCCCATTTCCCTGGGCATTGACTCCAGGTGTCATTTGTTCTGCACAAAGAGCCGCTCCGACCAACTTCAGGGCTTTGCGGCGGGAAACTTTATTTTTGAATTCTCCCATTTCAACAATCTCCAATCCTGATGTATTTGATTCGTCGGCGTAGGCGCTTCCTTAAGATTGTCGATTCTTCGGTGTTCGTTAACTTGAACCCTCGGCGCCTCGATGTTCATTCCGCTCGGCAAGAACTCAAAGAGCTAACGCTGTGGTTGTCGAACTAATCTCTTTAGGTGCGCGTACGAGACTCACGATAATTCCCGTGGCAAGACAGGGAATGATTGCGGCCGCAATCAAAATGGGCTGAAATGAGAACCGGTCGCTGATGCGGCCAATAAAGTACGTTGATATTAAAGTACCAAGGCCTGCCCCTGTTCCGCTTAAGCCACTCACGGATGCGACAGCGCGCGCCTTGAAGATGTCGGCCGGGAGCGAGAGAAACATGGTGGAGCATGCGGAGTAGGCGAATGAAGCGTACCCAAAGATCCCCACTAAAAGAACGTACTGAGAGGCGAATGCTGTCGCCAGAAGAACCAGCATGGTCGGCCCGAAAACAAGCACGACGGTGCGTCGCGCGCGGTCCACCGGCCAACCACGCGAGATCCACCAACTTGAGAGCCAGCCGCCGAAGAGGTTTCCAATATCGGCGCCAACGAACGGGAGCCAGAAGCCAATGATGCTTTGTTCTATTTTGAAGCCTTTGCTGACCAGGAAGATGGCGAACCACTCTGTCATCAGGTACCAGTAAGGGTCTAACAAGAAGCGGCCGAGAATAATTCCCCAAGTTTGACGGTACCGCAGCAATCCCCCCCAGTTTAGAGGTCCTTCCTGATTCGATGGGACGGCCGCATCCTGGCTGATATGAGCGAGTTCCTGGGGGGAAATTTTTGCATGCCGAGTAGGACTGTCGTAGAGCCGACGCCATGCGATCAGCCAAAGAAACCCGAGACATCCGGTCATGAGAAAGACTGGATGCCAGCTATGGAAAACCCGATATACCCAAAGGACAATCAATGGCGCGAGCAACCCGCCGATCGATGAGCCGCTGTCGAAAAGCGCGACGGCCCAGGCCCGCTCCCTTGCTGGAAACCATTCGCCCACGGCCTTCGTAGCGCCGGGCCAGTTCGGAGCCTCACCCATACCGAGCAAAAACCTGAAAATGCTGAAGCTCGCCAATCCTCCGGCTATCGAGGTAAGTGCGGAGATGGTGGAATAAAATGCAACCGCGAGCGATAGCCCTTTCTTCGTGCCCAGAAAGTCCAGGATTCTTCCGCCCACGGCCTGCATAATGGTGTAGGCAATACGAAAAGAGATGAGCACCAAGGCGAAATCGCGATTGGTCCAATGGTAATCCGACTTGAGGATGGGAGCTAGAGCGCTGAAAGATTGACGGTCTATGAAGTTGATAACGGTTGAAGCAAAAAGCATCACCGCAATCCACCATCGAAGCCCCCGAACAGCCTTGGATTTACTCTGCATCGTCAAATCCTCGTTTAGGGGACGCCCATTACAGTTGGTTTAAAACTGCAGAGCTGCAATGGCAACAACAGACAACCACGAAATAAGGATTCAGCAATTGTCGTTAAATACATATCATCCTCTCACTTGGCATACGTCGCGGGATTAACTCACCGCAATCAGCGACCTCATGGGAAGGACGGTAGACAGAACTTTGTCGAAAGCATGGATGATATCGTCCTCATCCTTCTCCGTAAGACAGGAGGGAATGGCAATGAGGATGCTGCGCTCGAAGAGGCTGTCTGCCACTGGGCAGACACCTCGATGATAGTCTCGAGCGAGCCCGGCATTTTCTGCAAGATTCCAGGGGAACCCGTGACCATCCACGCTGGTGTGATCGACAAGACTGACGATATTGTAATAAAGATGTGCGCCCCACCTCGTCATCACGATGTTCGAGAGCCCCTGGGGTGAAGTGACAATGCCTTCAGCGCGCAGTGCGGCATTCACTCTCTCCGCAACATCTGGGGCAGGATAGGTGCTAATTAGGAAGCAGCCGGTGTCACCCGTGGGGTCGGCGATCTTCCGCAACTGGACTTCCGGGTACTTTTCAAGCGCCCGACGAATACGATATTTGCTGCGATTCATATTGCCGATCGTTCGGGGCAATTTTCGGAGTTGTACCCGTAGAATACTCGCTCGCAGCTCGTCCAGTCGGCAGCCCTTGCCCCAAAGGCAAAGTTCCGGGTCTGAGAAACTCATCCGGCCCGCCTCATCTCGTCCAAATCCCACGTCTTGAATGGCTACAGCTCGACGATAAAGACGCAAGTCGTTTGCAACTACACACCCTCCTTCGCCCGACGTGAGGTTCTTGTTCATTTGAAAACTAAATGTCCCCATATCGCCGAAGCTGCCCACTTTTCGGCCGTCTACGCTTCCCCCCGCGCACTGTGCGCAATCCTCGACAACAAATAGCTCATGGGCGCGTGCCACCTTCAACAATTCCAGGACGTTGGCGGCGGGCGCGCCACTCATATGAACGACGATAACGCCAGTAGTTTTGGGTGTGATGCGTTTCTCAAGGTCGGCCGGATCGATGCAAAAACTTTCATCGATATCGGCGATAACGGGAATTGCCCCTTGATTTACAACCGCAGCCGCTACCGAGACCCAAAGATACGCAGGGATGACAACCTCCTGTCCGGGTCCTACCCGCAACGCGGTTAAGGCCACATTCAACGCGCTGGTCCCGCTGCCAACCGCTACGGCATGTTGGACACCGAGAAATTGAGCGAACTCCGCTTCAAATTTTTCGACCTCGTGTTGAAGTTCGATACCGTAGTAGCGATAGAGTGAGCGATGCTTTAGGACGCCTAAAACGGCGGCACTTTCTTCTTCATCCATTTGATGAATGCCGGGAAATTCCAAAGGAAGCGGTTCCGTTCGGACGGGTTTCCCTCCATCAATCGCAAGCTTTTCGCGAATCATGACCCTCCTCGATATTCCTTCAAAATTCCCCAAAGGCTAACTGACTGCAGCAATGGAAAGGCTTTCCAACAATTGGTTGGCGGTCAAAAGACACGCGCCTACTGCTGCAGCGTCCTCACCCAATTCCGAAACCACTACGTCAACCCGACTGACCGAACGTTGGAAAGCCCGGCTTCTCATGGACCGTTTGAGGGGTTCCATAAGCGAGTTTTTGGCCACGCGCGGGAGGGTACCACCCAGGATGATCCGTTCGGGATTCAAGAGATTGACAATGTTCGCCAGGGCGGTTCCCAGATGGATTCCTGCCTCGGCGAGGATGGTTTCACACAGCCGATCATGGGACTCTGCGGCGGAAGCAATCGCTTCGAGCGAAATACCTTGGTGGTCATGGGAGAAGGCTTCGGACAAACTCGAGGCCACTCCTTGCTCCAGGCCTGTCGATACCTTTTGAATGATTGCCGAGCCAGAGGCGGAGACTTCAAGACACCCACGATTACCGCAGGAACAGAGGGGGCCCGTTTCATCGATTGTGGTGTGACCCAGCTCTCCGGCAATTCCATTGCACCCGGAGTAGAGCTCTCCGTCCACGAATATCGCCGCGCCGATGCCTACGCCGGCGTGCACAAAAACAAAGTCCTTCTGACCTTTGCCAAGACCGAAACGTTGTTCTGTTATGGCGGTCGTGCGTGCGCTGTCCTCAACAACCGTGGCCATGCCATACTCCTCGGCAAACGCTCGTCTGAGTTCAACGTCACGCCACCCGGAAACCTTGGGCCAGAAAAGCACCATGCCCCTCGCCCGATCAATCACCCCGGAGTGGGCGATACCCATCCCCTGAATTTTGTCGTCCTGTTTCAAAAGCTCTTTGATTTCTCGGTGGATGCTATTGAGTGCGTGATCTTCGCCAGCCGATACTTGGGATGGAATTTTCTTAAAGCTTAGGGTTTTTCCGAGGAAGTCCGTCACCACAATGCGCGAATGGACTCGGCCGATTTCAACACCCACGACGTGAGCTAGATCGGGATTGAAATACAAGAGCACTTTTCGTCGGCCACGGTCGGAGGCCACATGGCTCCCTTCAATGATCCACTTCTTCTGTTGCAGGCGGTTCACCATAGAGGAAACGTAGCTGGGAGCTAGGCTCGTTTTCGTCGCCAAGTCGACCCGAGACGACTCACCCTCAGAGTAGATAAGTTTTACAAGCCGGGCGAGTTCAGATTTCCTCATGCAGTGTCCTTCGAGACAGAATTCTCGATTTTAATCGCGAGCCTGCGTTTGGCGATCCGCGTCCGTTTAAGTCCGCCAGAAAGACTGGGCGTACCCACGTGAGCACAGGAGTCGCAAGCGCCCCAAAAAGTCGCTCAAACAAGTTATTATACCAGAACTTGTTGTTTCGAGCGAAATTATACCTATGTCAGAAATAAGTGTCATTAAATAAATACCTGGAATCAGCGCCTTACAGGATATGCTCACAATATCACGCTTCAGTATTAGTTCTTATTGAGAAAAATATCTTGACAAAATGTCGGGCGGTGGGTAGAGTGGGGGCTACACCCGAAGCGAGTATAAGCGGCTGTGGCGTTCAGCGGTCGCGCGCTACCTTCGGCAGTGAGTTTCGTAGATTATCAGATTAATCGGACAAGAGATCCTTTGAGACGAGATGACCAATTAGAAATGAGTCGACGTACGTTCCTGGCGGCGGTTTCCGCCGCTGCTTCAGCGCCTACGCTCGGAGCTGCCCACCCTCCGGTCTTGGCCGTCGACGGTGGCAAGCCCGTGCGCTCCACCCCCTTGACCACGAATTACGAGGGGGCCAATTTCATCGGCATCGAGGAAAAAAAGGAGCTGGATGAAGCGGTCGCAACCCGCAGCCTGTTTCGCTTCTACGGGTTCGTCCCACCGAAGAAGGCCAGGACCTTCGAAGAGGAATTCCAACAGTTTATGGACGTGAAGTATGCGCTGGGGGTAACCTCCGGAACCTCTGCGCTCCACGTGGCCGTTAACGCTCTGGGCGTGGGACCGGGCGATGAGGTCATCCTGCCCGCCGAAACCTGGCACTCGGATTACAACGTGATCATCATGACCGGGGCGTTGCCGGTATTCTGTGAAATCGATGAGTCCTTCGCCCTAGACCCCGACGACCTGGCGAGGAAGATTACTTCCCATACCAAAGTCGTCATCCCGTCGCACCTTTCCGGAACCGTGGCGGACATGAACCGGATCATGGCCGTCGCGCGCGAGCATAACCTGAAGGTGCTGGAAGACTCGGCGGAAGCCATTGGCGCCATCTATAAAGGCCGTCGCACTGGCAGCATTGGGGACATCGGCATCTACAGTTTCCAAACCGCGAAAATGATGACCTCCGGAGAGGGCGGCTGCGTCATTACCAACGATCCGGCGCTCTACGAGCGCGCCATCCGCTTTCACGATCTGGGCGGGGTCAGGCCCATATTCCGGACGGTGCTGGGCATCACGGATTATCCGCGCGGCGGCAGCGGGACCGAAGGCGACCGCGGCGGGGAAACGACGCTTGGACTGAACTACCGAATGAATGAAGAGACGGGAGCGGTGCTGTGCGCCCAGGTCCGCAAGATGGAAACCGCGCTGGCGAATCATCGGCGCATGCACCGTTATGTGACGGAAAAAATCGAGCACCTACCCGGCTTCCATTTACGGCCCAGCAACGACGCCGAAGGAGACATTGGCCTCAGCCTCAATCTGCTGCTTCCCACCCGTGAGTTACGCGACCGTTTCATCAAAGCGATGACGGCGGAAAACGTACCGATGGACGTGGGGATCCTGGGTACCCGAAACCTGCCGACGATGGGTTATATCGAAGACAAAGTTGTGCCCCATCCGAACTGGCCGTCATTCAATTCCCCGCGGGGAAAGGCGATGCAATACGGCGCAGCATGCTGCCCACGATCGATTGACCTGAAGAACCGTTATGCCAGCCTATACCTCGGCCCCAAATGGACGAACGCCGACTTAGACGACGTCGTGGCGGCCGTCACCAAGGTCCACGACGCGCTGCTCACTTGAGTTCTGTTCTACATTACCGGAAAGCCAAGGATGTCAGTGCCTGCCCTGTCGTAAGTGAGACCGACTCAAGGAGGTAAACGATGTTTCACGGAGATATTTCTAGCAGTGCCGACACGGTTGGGATTGCCGTGGTGAACTACAAAATGCCGCGCCTGCACACGAAGCGAGAAATACTTGAAAACTGCCGAGCTATCGCGGAAATGATTCAGGGAATCAAGCTGGGGTTACCGGGCATGGACCTCATTGTCTTTCCAGAATATAGCACGCACGGGATCATGTACGATCGAAGCGAAATGCTGGAAACATCTGCTGAAATTCCGGGAGAAGAGACCGAAATTTTCGCGGAGGCTTGCAAAAAGGCTCGGACATGGGGTGTGTTCTCTCTAACTGGAGAGCGCCATGAGCAACATCCGGAGAAAGCGCCGTATAACACTTTGATATTAGTCAACGATCGTGGGGATATCGTGCAAAAGTACAGGAAGATATTGCCTTGGTGTCCTATCGAAGGTTGGTATCCGGGAAGCTGCACCTACGTATCCGAGGGACCAAAGGGGCTCAAAATGAGTCTTATCATATGCGATGACGGCAATTACCCTGAAATATGGCGCGACTGTGCGATGAAGGGGGCGGAATTGATCGTTCGTTGCCAGGGCTATATGTACCCGGCAAAAGATCAACAGATCATGGTCGCAAAAGCCATGGCCTGGATGAACAATGTTTATGTGGCTGTGGCGAACGCCTCCGGATTCGATGGCGTCTATTCGTACTTTGGTCACTCCGCTATTATCGGGTTTGATGG
>JASHTO010000762.1 GCA_030040515.1 Terriglobia bacterium | reverse complement strand
GGCCCAGCTCCGCTGAAAACTCTCCGCAGGGGCGACTTCCTGGCTGACGACAAGATCCTTCCCGGCTTCTCCATTTCCGTGACCGCAATTTTTGAGCCCGTACTATGAGCGAAGCAGGTCCTTCCAACGAACTCGCGAGGGCGGCAAGCGCATACCTGCGCTCCGCCGCGCACCAGCCCGTGCTGTGGCGCGAGTGGAATGGCTCCGCCTTCGCGCAGGCCGCCGCAGCGGATAAGCCCATTCTGCTCGACATCGGCGCCGTGTGGTGCCACTGGTGCCACGTGATGGACCGCGAGAGTTACGAGAACCCGGAAGTGGCGCGCATCATCAACGAGTCGTTTATCCCCGTGAAGGTCGACCGCGACGAGCGCCCCGACATCGACGCCCGATATCAGGTTGCCGTGAGCGCGCTGACCGGCCAGGGCGGCTGGCCCCTCACGGCTTTTTTGACTCCCGACGGAAAGCCATTTTTCGGCGGCACGTACTTTCCTCCCGACGATCGCGCCGGCCGCCCGGGCATGAAGCGCCTGCTGGAAGCCATCGCGCAAAATTACCGCGCGCACCGCGAGCAGATTTATGAGAGCGCGGTGAAGATTGCCGAGGCCCTGCGCGACGTGGAAGGCGTCAAAAAAGGCGAGGAGGCCGCCGACGAGAGAATTGTCAGGGCCATCGTTGAAGAGATCGTGGGCATGTTCGACCCGCGCAACGGCGGCTTCGGCAACGCGCCGAAGTTTCCCCATCCTTCCGCGATCGATCTCCTGCTGGAGGCTTATCTGTCCACTCGCCAGGAGCGGCTGCTGAGCATCGTGACCACCACGCTCGAACACATGGGGAGCGGCGGCGTTTACGACCAGATCGGTGGCGGCTTCCACCGCTATTCCGTGGACGAGCGCTGGATCGTGCCCCATTTCGAAAAAATGTCCTATGACAACGCCGGCCTGCTGGGAAATTACCTTCGCGCCTACCAGGTTTCCCGCAACCCTTTCTTTCGCGAAATTTCTCTGGGCATCCTCAGCTTCCTTGAGAGCGTGTTGTCGCATCCCGAAGCGGGCTTTTATTCCAGCCAGGATGCGGATATCAACCTTGAAGACGACGGCGACTACTTTACGTGGACTTTGCAGGAGCTGAAGGCCGCGCTCGACGAACCGGAGGCGCGCGCCGCGTCTCTTTACTACCATGTCGAAGAAATTGGTGAAATGCATCACAACCCCGCCAAAAACGTGTTGTTCATCGATCAGCCGCTTTCCGCGGTCGCCGCACGGATGCAGATGGACGAAGCGAAGGTTTCGGAATTGCTGGCGAGCGCGCGAAGAAAAATGGCCGACGCCCGCGCCCGGCGAATGACGCCATTCGTGGACAAATCAATATATGCAAGCTGGAATGGAATGTTGATTTGCTCGCTGCTCGAAGCCTATCGAATTTTGGGGCTCCAAGCTGCGCGCGACCGCGCCCTGGCGACGCTCGACCTGCTGATCACCAAGGCCTACGACCCTGAGAAGGGAATGTACCACACACTGGTGGAAGGCGGGCCGCGCATCGAGGGCCTGCTCGAGGATCAGGTGTTCATTGCCGCCGCGCTTCTGGACGCCTACGAGGTCACGGGAAGGCGCGGTTACTTCCAGCGCGCGCTGGAATTGGTGGAAATCACCGTGCGCCGATTCTGGGATGACAAGGAAGGCGGATTCTTCGACACGGCGCGCGACCTCGCCGACCGGCACGGAAATCTGGTGAATCCGCGCAAGCCCTTCCAGGATTCTCCCACACCCGCGGCGAACGCGATGGCCGCGCAGGTGCTCGACCGTCTGGACGTGCTCGCGGACCGGGAAGACTTCGGTGAAAAGGCCGCGGCCACGCTTACGATGTTTGCTCCCAAAGCGGGGCAGTATGGATTATTTGCGGCGACTTACGGCCTGGCGCTGCTCCACCACCTGCGCGCCCCGCTCGACGTGGTGGTGGTGGGCCGCGGCGACGATGAGCGCGCCCAAAGCCTTCTCCGCGCCGCCTACGAAGCGCCGCGCGCCGGCAAGCGAGTATTCACCTTTGAACCGGAAGCTGTAAAATCCCGGGAACTCCCCGCCGGCATGGCCGCGACGCTGCCGCAACTGCCCTTTGACGGCGTCCCGGTGGCGCTGGTGTGCGAAGGCTCAGCTTGCCACGCGCCCGTGCAATCTCCCGCCGACCTCCGCGCGCTGCTCGCCGGCAAATCATGAATAGGACAGGGCGCGGACTCATCGGACCGGCGCTCAATGAGCGCCGCCGGCGGCCCCGCGTGTAGGAACCGCCGGTGCAAATACTGAATTCCGTGAGGCCAAATCGAGGAATTTAATTTGACATTCGAGGGCCGAGTTTTTATTCTGGAGAGCTTCGGTCAACCTCACAGGAATTTCCGCTCATCCCGCAAGTTCCGCCCTGGTTTTTCCGAAGCAACCCATCCGCAAAGGAAAATGTGAATGCCCGGCATCATTAAAGAACGGTTGTTTACTCCCGGCCCGACTCCGCTGTTGATGGAAGCGCAGGCGCGCACGCTCACCGCGGCCAATGTTCATCATCGCACGGAAGCGTTTCGCAAGATCATGTCGGAAACGCTTTCGCTGCTGAAGTATTACTACGACACTCCGAACGATGTGCTGATCTTTGCAAGCTCGGGGACCGGGGCGATGGAAGGTTCCGTCTCCAACCTTCTCTCGCCCGGTGAGCGCATGCTGGTGGGCACGGCGGGGAAATTCGGCGAGCGCTGGTTTGGAATCGCGGAGGCGTACGGAATCGAGGCGGTGAAGGTGGAATCGCCCTACGGCCGCCCCGTGAATATCGAGGCGATGAAGCAAAAACTTGCAAGTGAGGGCCCTTACCGCGCTGTGTTCATACAGGCGACGGAGACTTCCACTGCCGTCATGAACGACGTGCGCGCGCTCGGCGAGGCGGTGAAGAATTATCCTGAGACGGCGCTCGTGGTGGATGGGATCACCGGCCTCGGCACGAGTGATTTGCGCGTCAACGAGTGGGGGCTCGACATCCTGATCGGCGGCTCGCAAAAGGCCGTGATGATCCCTCCCGGCCTCGCCTTCGTCAGCGTCAGTGAAAAGGCCTGGGGATTAATCGCCAAGTCCAGACTCCCGCATTTCTATTTCGATTTTTCCAAGGAGCGCAAGAACCAGGCGAAGGGCGAGACCGCTTACACGCCCGCGACCACGCTCGTCATCGGCCTGCACGCGGCGCTTGAATACATCAGGAAAATCGGGAGGGAAAACCTCATTGCCAACGCCGCGTTGCTGGCGGAAGCAGCGCGCGCCGCCGCGCAGGCCCTGGGGCTGAAACTGTTTGCGGAATCTTCACCCGCCAACGCCGCCACGGCCGTCTGCGCGCCCGCGGGCATGGATTCCGGCGCCATCGTCAAGGAATTGCGCACCCGCTTCGGCGCGGTGATCGCCAATGGGCAGGGCAGCATGAAAGGCCAGATTTTCCGGCTCGCGCATCTCGGCTATTACGACATGCCGGACCTCTTCGCATTCTTCGCTGCCTTGGAGGTTTCCCTGCTCAAGCTGGGCCACAAGGTGGAACTCGGCTCCAGCGTGCGCGCCGCGCAGGATGTTTATCTTCGTCATGCTGGTTGACTCATCACGGGTTGGTGGCGATCTGCGATTTGAGGCAAGGCCGCTGCGCTTCGGACCGAACCTGCAATGAACCACTGACAAGGGACAAATGACCTCTTCTTATGAAAATTCTTGTTGCTGACAGCATTTCCGAACACGCTGTGGAGCTTCTGCGCGAGCAGAAATCCTGGGACGTGGTCTTCCTGCCGAAGAAAGCGGGAGCGAAAGTGGAAGATGAGATTATTGACGCTGACGCGCTAGTGGTGCGCAGCGCCACCAAAGTCACCGCCGAGCTGCTGGGCAAGGCGGGGCGGCTGCGGGCGATTGGGCGCGCCGGCGTCGGAGTCGACAACGTGGACCTGGACGCCGCCACCAATAAAGGCGTGGTGGTGATGAACACACCGGGAGGCAACGCCGCAAGCGTGGCTGAGCACACCCTGGCACTGATGCTGGCCATGGCCCGGCGCATTCCCCAGGCGGATGGCTCAATGAAGCAGGGGAAATGGGATAAGAAAAAGCTTGAGGGAATGGAATTGCGCGGGAAGACTCTGGGCTTGATCGGCCTCGGCCAGATTGGTTCTGCCGTGGCGCGGCTTGCCAAGGCTTTCGAGATGCAGGTTGTCGCCTACGACCCTTTCGTTCCCTCGCTGCGAGCCGGCGAGCTGGGAGTGCAGTTGGCTCCGCTCGAAGGAGTGCTGAAGGTCGCGGACTTCGTCAGCCTGCACACCTCCGCCACGCCCGAAACGCGCCACCTGATCAACGCGCGCACGCTGGCGCTCGCCCAACCGGGAGTGCGCATCGTGAACTGCGCGCGCGGCGATTTGGTCAACGAAGCGGACCTGCTGGCGGCAATCGAATGCGGCCTGGTGGCGGGCGCGGCCCTGGATGTTTTTGAGACCGAGCCGCCCAAAGATTCCAAGCTCGTGGCCCATCCCAACGTCATCGCCACGCCGCACATCGCCGGTTCCACCGAGGAAGCGCAGGAAATCGTGGGCATCCGCATCGCCGAACAGGTACGCGACTACCTGCTGACCGGCGTGGCGCGCAGTGCCGTCAACCTTCCCGCGATTTCTCCCGAGGAATTCAAGAAGCTGGAGCCCTACATCCAGCTCGGCGAGAAACTGGGTGCGTTCCTGGCGCAGATTGCGGGAGAAAGAATCCGCGAGGTGAAAATCAGTTACGACGGCGGCTTGGCGGAAATGAACACGCACCTGGTTCGAAGCGCGGTGTTGAAAGGAATCCTGGCTCCCGCGCTTTCGCAGCAAGTGAATTTGATAAATGCCGGGTCACTTGCTCAGCAGCGCGGGGTGGAGGTTTCGGAGTTGCGCAGCGCGCGGCGTGCCACGTTCTCCAATTCATTGGGCATCGCGCTTTACACAGAGGGCGAACCCGCGACGGGCCTGGGCATGGTAGGGCTCCAGGGGGCGCTGCGCATCCTGGGCCTCAACGATATTGATATTGAAGCGCCTCTGCGCGGCATCATCCTGTTCATCCGCAATCAGGACGTACCCGGTGTGATTGGCCGCGTGGGCACGGTCCTCGGCAATCACAAGATCAACATCGCCACTTTCGCGCTGGGACGCAGCACGCAAACCCAGGAGGCCATCGGCCTCGTCAATGTCGATCATCGCGTGGCCGACGCGGTGCTGGAGGAAATTCGCGCCATTCCCGCCGTGTGCACGGCGCGGGTGGTGGAAGTCTGAATCCAGTTTTCGGATTGCAGTAAGAACCCCGAATCCGCCACGCCGATCCTTCAGTAATCGCGGATGACCGACGGTCCATTGCGCAGGGTCCATCACAGGGAGCAGAAGGCATGGCCGTCTGGGTATTCAAGATCAACACCAAGCGCGGGTGGGAATTCGACCAGTATTTTCGCAGCCGCGTCCCCGGCGTTTACGAAATGGGCGACGAGGGCTGGATTCGCA
This sequence comes from Terriglobia bacterium, assembly GCA_030040515.1. Lineage (GTDB taxonomy): Bacteria > Acidobacteriota > Terriglobia > UBA7540 > UBA7540 > Bog-366. The sequence goes on along the minus strand of JASHTO010000762.1, from coordinate 1,059 downwards.
GCGCCTCGAGCCTGCGTTTTCTGCGCGAAGAAGTGAAGCGCGGCGACCTGTTCCTCTGCTACGAGGCCGATCGCAAGCAGGTGGTGGGAGTGGCGCGCGCCGCCTCCCACGGCCGCGACGCCGGCCAGGGCTCGCTCATCGATTTTTGCCCGCCACGCCAGGCCGTGCGGCTTGAAAATCCCCTCAAGCGCAAACCGGACCTTGACCACGTTCTCGCCTTCAGCCCGCAGCGCGGGCGCGGCACGGTGCAAAGAATCGACGCCGATGAGTTCCGCCGCCTGCGCCGCATTATGCTGAAGAACAACCAAGGCCAAAGAGATCGATTGACGCGACTCCTGCAAGGAGAGTAGACATTTCCTTTCGCCGGTCAGCAGTGACGGCTCCGAATCGGCGCCAGCCCGTGCGGACGGATAACTGAAAACTGATGACCGAACACCCTGATGAATTCCATGGCGAAATTCTTCAAGCTCCAGGAGCATGGCACGACGTTCGAGCGTGAAATCGTGGGCGGCGTCACCACGTTTCTGGCGATGTCTTACATCATCTTCGTTCAGCCCGGCGTGCTGAGTGTTACGGGGATGAATTTCCAGGCGGTGATGACGGCCACTAGCCTTGCGGCCGCAGCTTCAACGCTGTTGATGGGACTTGTGGCCAACTACCTCGTGGCGCTCGCGCCAGGGATGGGCGAAAACTTCTTCTTCGCTTACGCACTCTGCGGCGCTGTGCCCCTGTTCCAAGCCCTTGGCAAGACAACGCTCCACTCGCGGCAGGACTTTCATTGTCACATCCATCGCCCGCCCCTGACCTGAAAGGCCAAAGGGATTGAGGCAAATCTAACCGATTGACCTATCAGCGATTTGACTTGGTAGCGCTACCGGGAATCGAACCCGGGTTTTCAGATTGAGAATTCGACTTTCACAGGAAATCAACAAGTTACACCGACTGTTGTTTAGTGTGATAACGCGCTACTGAGCCAGTATTTATGCTGGTCCGGGGCACGTCACTGCATATTCGGTATCACCCGATATCGCCATGTGGTGGTCAGTGAGGGTGGTCAGC
>JASHTO010000761.1 GCA_030040515.1 Terriglobia bacterium | reverse complement strand
AGCACGCCGAAGGAGCCCAGCAGGTGAGTGGTGATGATGATCGTCGAGCCCTGGTTGGCGAGCTGGCGGAAGAGCATCATCATCAGCGTCTCGGTGCGGGGGTCGAGGCCGGCGGTCGGTTCGTCGAGGAAGAGCACGCCCGGTTTGGGCAGCAGCTCGATGCCCAGGCTCACACGCTTGCGCTGCCCGCCGCTCAGCGTGGAGACGGGGTTGTCCCAGCGCTGCGAGTCGAGCTTCAGCGTGTCAAGCATCTCCTCCACGCGGCGGTTAATTTCGTCCTCGGAAATGTCGTCGGAAAGGCGCAGCTTGGCAGCGTAATAGAGGCAGCGGCGCACCGTCAACTGCCGGTGCATGATGTCTTCCTGCGGGACGAAGCCGATGGTGGACTTCATCGCGTCCAGATTCTGGTACAGGTCCACGCCGTTGTAGAGCACCTTGCCGGAAGTGGGCTTCACGAAGCCGTTGAGCGCGTTCATCAGCGTGGTTTTGCCCGCGCCGCTCGGGCCCAGCAGGCCGATCAGCTCCTTCGGCTTCACCACCAGAGAGAGGTCGTCGAGCAGCAGCTTCGGCTGGCCGGTGTTGCGGTCGGTCACCTGGAAATTCAGGTGCACGGAATCGAGCCGCACCACGCGGCGGTCCGGAACGTGCGTCAGCGCGCCGCCGTGGAAGTGCAGCTCGGAGGGGCCGATCACCACGCGGTCAAGCTCCTGGAGCTCGTGGCGCTTCACCCGGATGCCGTTCACAAACGTGCCGTTCACCGAGCCCAGGTCGACAATCAGGCTCTTGCCATTTTGCTTCACGATCTCGGCGTGTTTCTTGGAAACCACCGGGTGGGCGATCACCACGTCGCAGCCCGGGTCGCGACCGATGACCAGATGGTCCCTGGTCAGGTCGATGTTTTCCATCTTGAGCTGCGGGTCGAGGCCGGAGCGGAAAATCAGCGACTTGCCGCTGTAACGGCCGAAGGTGATGTAATCGCCATCGTGCAGCTCGGCGGAGTTCACGCGGATGCCGTTGACGAACGTCCCGTTGGCGGATTGATCGGTCAGCTCCACCTTGTCGCCCTTGAGCGCGAGCACGGCATGAACGGCGGAAACGGAGACGTGATCGAGCAGCATTTTGCAGCGGGCGGGATCGCGCCCCACCACCAATCCTTCGTCCGGAATGTCTTCGCTTTTGACCGCGAATTTGTCGACGATCAATTCGACGTGGGGGCGGGCCATCACGTCGGTGAGCTTGATGGCCACGGTGCCGCCGATGGAGCGGTCCTGCTGCTGCGCTGCGGCAATGTCCGCCTGGCTGACGAGCGATGTGTGGACCTGCCCATCGTCCGCGTCCGTGGCGGTTTTCCGCACCGGGGGCGCCACAACCACGGGGGCGTAGGATTCCACGCGGAACTGGTGCTTGCCTCCGCCGCCGAACGAAACGAGGTCATGGGGCTTCAGAATCGCTTCCTGAACCCGCTTTTGATTTACGAATGACCCGTTCGCGGACTCGCGGTCACGGAGCACGATTTGACCCACGTCATTCAGGCCCACCCAGGCATGTTGACGGGAGACTTGGTCGTCGGCGAGAACGATTTGGCATTTCGACTGGTCTCGGCCGACGGTGAGGCCTTTCGCGGTAATGTTGAAGGTGCGGCCGGAAAGCATGCCGACGGTGCCGACGAGACGGAAAGCCGGAGGACCGGCAGCCGGGGCCGGCGCGGGAGGTTGAGGGCTGCGCCGGGTCGGGGGAGGAGAGGCGATCGTTGGGCCGGCAACTTCCTCTTCTCCCATGGACCGGCCGCAAACCCGGCAAAATCGAAAACCCGCTTCGTTGACTTCCCCGCACGTGGGGCACTTCATGGCTTAGCCCTCAGCTTTCAGTTCCCAGTTTCCACCCGCCCCCGTTCGACCGGCAGGGCAAGAAAGGCAACTGACGGCCGACCAATTTTTATGCTTGCGGTTTAAAGTCTTCTTCTTTGAATTCTTTGCATTCGACGGGAGCCCCATCCAAGGGAGGAAGGCCGAGCCCGGTGAACTCCGCAACCACCACGGTGATGTTGTCCGTTCCCCCGTTAGCATTGGCCTTCTCGATGAGGGCTTTACAGATGTCGGGGAGCTCATCGCCCCGGCTGCCCAGCTCCAGCAAATCGGCCTCCGGCACCATGTTGTACAAACCGTCGCAGCAAATCAGGATTCGGTCTCCCTGATGCATGCGGACGTAGGTCACCTTTACGTCCAGAGTTTCGCTGCTCCCCACCGCCTGGGTCAGAATACTCTTCCGGTTGTCCTTTTCCGGGTCGGCAGGCATTTCCGCACCGATGTCCTGAAGATAGTTCAGGAACGTCTGGTCTCGCGTCAACCGGGTGAGCTGTTTATCTCGAATCAGGTAACAGCGCGAATCGCCCACCTGCCCGACAAACAAATGCTGGCCGAAAAGTGCTGACGCCGTGGTGGTGGTTCCCATTCCGCGGTAGGCGGGCGTCGCCAGAGCCTTCTGGTAAATGATCTGGTTGGCGTACTCGATGGCTTCGCGCAGGAGGATGACGAAATTGGCTTCGCTGGCCGTTCCCAAGGACTTCAGGTTGTCATAAAGGCGCTTGGGAACAGTGACTGCGGCAAGTTGGCTGGCGATTTCGCCGCTGGCCTCTCCGCCCATTCCATCCGCCACCATGAACAATGAACCGAGCGGCCCCACGTCATGATCGCGCAACGTGGGTGAGATGCCCACTTCGCCGCTCGTCAGATTACAGATGACAAAGTTATCCTCGTTGTTCTTGCGGACGCGACCCATGTCGGATAATGCAAACGTGGTCACATGTATGGCCTTCGCATCGCTACCCGTTGTTTCGGCCACGGCCCTCACCTTCCCCTGGCGGCAGTCGCGGTCACCCACAACCCCAGTGATTCCGCTCTGTGCATTGATGTCTTGAACTTAAGAAATCGCTCGAACTCAACACCACCGGGACGCCCTTCCTGCCCCGATACCTTTCTGCGTGTTTGGACAGCCACGTACAGCCCAATTACCTGAAGGCTAGGTCTGGTGGTATGAAATAACTCTTTCTTCTTACCATACCCGCCGCCGGCTAGCAAGGGATTCGGGGCATCGACCGTCGCTTCATGGAATGGCCCGCGGTGGAGTTTCCCGGCGCTCCAGTGTCGGCTATTTCCTCCATCTTTGTCCCATTTTTGTGCCGCAGTTTATCGTTCAGTGCTCCAACCTCCGGGGCGAGGACCTATTTTTCTAGCCCCTGCTCTTGCGAAGTTCTTCCACGATTTGCGCCGCCACGCCGTGTGCGTGGTCCAAGTCCTGCGGCGGCAGCGAGATGGCCGCCACCTTGGCATGACCTCCACCCCCATATTTCTCGCAAATGCTCGCCAAATTGGCATTCTTGGGCGCGTTGTTCCAAGGATTGCTGCCCACGGCGATTTTGATTCGCTCTTTCGACCGGCTGATCCCCACGCAATATACTGAATCGGGAAAAAGATAATAGGGGATGAATTTATTAAAGCCCTCCACCGGCAGATCCGAAAGGTCAAAGAAGACAACCCCGTCTTGAAGCTTCGCGCGGCCGCGAATCAGCTCAATGGATTTTAAATGCTGGGCGTAAAGGTCTTCAAAGGCCTTTTGGATGTGCGGCAGCGCCACGATTTCCTTGAGCGACTTTGAGAGGAGCTCCGGAATCAGGCGCGCGCAAAAGTCCGGCTGGTTGAACCCTTCGATGACCAGGGTCAATTGCGTGGCGGGCTCGCGCATTTCCACGGCCGTGCGAATGTCGGGATATTGGGCCCCGTCGATCAAATCCGCCCAGTAGACCAGTTCATCCAAATCGGGCGCCTTGAAGCCGAATTTCTGGCTGGCAATATCGGTAATGAATTTGGTGCACGACTTGTAGTCCGGCCCGTAGAATTTCTTGCCGTTCTGGTGAGTGCGAAAGTGCGCGGCATCGGCCTCCGTCAGGAAGGCGCTTTGATGATGATCGAACCACCAGGTGAGGCGGTCGGAGCTGGAGTACTTGAAATCGACAATTACATTCTCATCGGCGTCGAACGAGTCCGCGTCAAACAACTGTCCGGCACGATGCATCATTCCGCGATAGCGGAAATCCGCTTTCCCGTCGATGCACTGGCGGTAGAAGCGCGTGAACACCGCCGCCGAGCAGGCACCGTCAAAACATCGGTCGTGAAAACAGACAAGGACTGACATGAACGTTGAAGGCCACGGTCAGCGCCTTCCTGACTGTGGGTTCTTTGTGACGCACGAACAGCCCACTCAATGCGGGCGAAACTGTCAAAGTTGCCCGTGCCGGTGGGAATTGTCAAGAGAAAATGGGAGCTGACGGCACTTCGGTTTAAACTTTATTGAGACCCGGACCAATTTTTCAGCAAATCAGTGCCGTGGTGCTTTTCTGACCATCTCCACAAAATTGCCCTGGGCCAATTCCTGAGGTTTGGAAGATCTTGGGGCCGAACGGCGTTCGGCCCCGGGGTATGGGAGGAATTCCACACTTCGATGCGTTTGACGGCAGGCGTTTTAGATTTGACAATCCCGCCAGATGGAACTGCGCGCCTCAATTACTTGGACGCTTGCTGATCCGCGAGCTTACCAATGACCGGCAGCATGAACTTCTGGCCGCTGTAGGCCTTGTAGATCATGAAGATCACCAGGATTAACGATCCCAGGCCAATGGTCAGCCAGATGAGGAGGTCCAGGATCCAGCCCACCACCGGAACGAAGGCCAAGATGAACCCCACAAACATCATGGCAATGGACAACACAAACATGGTGGCGGCGAAAAAGAGGCACTGGAAGGAGTGGAACTTGATGAACTTGTCTTTGTTGTACGGTTCCATCACCAGGAAGATGATCGCCGGGATAATGGTGACGTAGGCCAGCGCGCCCGCAACATTGGAAGCCAATCCGCTTCCCGCACCGGCCGCCGGCACCGCAGCCACCGCTCCGCCACCTACTGGTGCGCCACAAGCCGCGCAAAATGTCACACCGTCGCCCAACTGACCACCGCACTTTGCACAGAATGCCATGTTCTTATCTCCTTTCGCGGAATCCGTGGGGGCCTAGCGCTTCGACCCGCTCTTGGCCCGCGATCCCAGTTCGCGTTATCCGCTTGCTGTAAGGAAGCTATTTGACACCAACAGGCATCCCATTCCTACCATAAAGCCCGCAGCGAAACAAGCGGGAAATGAGCAGCGGTAAGGTTTGAAATTTCGGCGCAGGGGCACTCCTCGCTCTGCGGCCCAAAGCTGTCTTCGGGCGACGGGTCGGGCGACGGGTCGCGTGTGCTCTGGCCATGGCGGCCCTGTGGCAGTGGGCAGGCACGAGGCCTGCCCCTGTGTATATTTTCAAAAAAGAATCTCGAGCTCAAAATCCGCGTCGCGAGGATCGAGTGCGGAGGTCAACTGGCCGAAGGTTGCGCTCGCGTAGGTAGTCCCGACGTTGTTGAAGGAAACCTGGTTGAACGCATTGTAGAGGTCGGCGCGAAACTTCAGTGTAGCTTTCTTATCCTGAAACCAGGGAATGGTGGTGTTCTTCGTGAAGCTAAAATTCCAGAACCCTCGTCCAGGCCCGCGCAGAATGTAGGCGCCTTCGTTTCCAAATTGCCCGAGGGGCTGAAGCGCAAACGCCGCCGTACTGAAATAATTGCTGACGTTCTTGGGTTGAATATCCAGCGGCCCCACCCAATTGGGCCGGCCGGCATTGCCGGTTCCTGAACGGTCTCCGGTCTCACTGATGGTGAAGGGATATCCGGAAGACTGGGAGGTGATTCCGCTCACTTGCCATCCACCCAGGAGTTTCCCGGCGGCGCCAGCTTGATTTTTGTAGAACGGCAGTTGGTAGACGTAATTCACCATGAAATTCTGCGGCTGGTCCACGCTGCAAAGGCCGGGTTCATCCTGTTGAGTCCAGGTGTCCTGCCCCACCTGCCAGCAACGATCCTTTGACCACGTGTAGGCGACTTCAAATGAAATTCCACTCGCGAAATGGTGTCGGGCGTCCACTTGCAGTCCGTTGTATTCCGCCGCGGAGTTGCGGTCATCCTCGGCGATGCTGCCATATCCGAGGAAGGGGACTGCCGTGCTCAAGTTCGTTCCGTTCGCCACTGCCAAATTGGGCTGCGGCTGGTTGATGTTGAAGGATTGATCGAGATGGCTGGCATGGTTCCCCACATAGCCGACGGAGAGCACCGTATGGGTGGGCAATTCCCTCGCCACGGTCAAGCTCCACTGCTGCACCTGGGGATATAGATAATACGGATCCTCCGAGTTCAGGCCCGCCGGAAAGGTTGCGCCCGTCCCGCCCGAGGGATTATCGAGACTGGTGTCGAAGATCGAAGCGGATTTTGAGAAGGGCGGATTGGTGGAAAGACTCTGCTGGTTGTCGTTGTCCCAGTGATAGAAAATTCCATAGCCGCCCCGCACAACCGTCTTTTGACCGGCTCCCGGCGAATAAGCAAAGCCAAAACGCGGCCCCAGGTTGCCATAGCGCGGAGTTTCCAAAGCCTGGTCCAGACCCGTCAGACCTCCCCGGCTGGTGGGAGTGATGATTCCATTCAGGGGATTACCCGTCCCGGGTACCAAACGGCCATTGGCCATCACGGTCGGCGCCTGCGAGGCGACATACAGCGAGGGAATGAAGTCAGAAATGTTGTTATATTTTTCGTATCCGTCCGGGCACGAGATGTAGATGATTTCCCGCAGCCCAAGGTTCAGCGTCAGGTTCGGCCGCACCTTCCAGTCGTCTTGAAAGTACATTTCATAATCGGTCCCGAAGAGATACTCGAAAGGAACAGTGGCCTGCTCGGTGTATTCATAGGTATCGCCGAGAAGAAAATCCGCCAGTGCGTTGCCGGTGATTGAGCCGTTGAAGGTGAACGTCCCTTGCTGGTTGGTGTAGGGGTTAAAGACAAACTTCTGGATCCGGACGAAGTTGAACCCTGCCTTCAAGGTGTGCTGGCCCTCCTGGCGGGTAAAATCGTCGCGATAGGTGTAGAGGTTGTTGGCGTTGTTGGAGAAACCCGTCGCTCCCACTCCCGCGAACCCGGAGACGCTGATGCTGGGAATGATGTTCAAATTGTTGTCGTTGAAGATGGTGGGGATGTTGAGTCCGGTGCGTTGCGCGTCGGCGCCGGGAATGGTGGTGATATGGTTCCGCGAGAACCCGACGGTAAACTGGTTGACCGTCCTGGGGCTGAAAGAATTTGTCAGCGCCAACACCATGTTCTGGCCGGGTTTGGAGATGAAGCCGGGCGTCGTGGGGAAGTCCGTATACGTGCCCACCAGAATGCTCTCATTTTCCCACCAGTTGTCATGCGCGTATCGGGCCATCAATGACATCTTGTCGCTGATGCGGTAATCCACGCGCCCCAGCTCTTCGCGCCAATCGGTGAAAGTATCGGACGAGTAGGAATAATTGGGCGAACCCGCGCGGTTGGGCAGCGGAAAGAATTTGTCGAGGATGAACGTCGCGTTGGGATCGATCGAGGTTGAGGGAATAGTGTCATTGGAAAAGGGTTGACCCGTGGCCGGGTTGGTGATGCTCGTCGTGAAAATCCCCTCGCGCTGCGACTGTGTGGGAGTGGTGTCGGTGAAAACGCTCTGCGGTGGCGCCGTGGCACTGACGTACTCCGGGCCAATCCGCCAGTTCCACCCCTCCGACCAGAAGAAGAACAGCTTGTCATGCCGAGGGCTGCTGGGTGAATGAAATACCGGTCCGCCAATTGTATAGCCGAACATGTTCTGGTTGAATGGACTCACCGTCGAGGAGAAAAAGTTGCGCCCATCAAGAGCGGCGTTGCCGTTGGCCTCATACAACACGCCGTGATACTGCTGTCCTCCCGATTTCGTGACCAGGTTCACTTGCCCGTATCCGTAACTACCTGTGTCCGCCGTGTAATTGCTCTTGTGGATCTGCACTTCCTCAATGGCTTCCATGGTCGGAAACAAATCCAGGCCGCGATTGCCGCCTGTATCCATCGCCAGAATGCCGTCATAGGTGTATTCCACGGCGTTGATCCTGCCGCCATTGACGGAAATCTGCGGATTGCCTTCCTGCCCCACTCCCATGCGTTCACCCGTTACCGCGGAATTCACCCCCGGACCCAGGGTGAGGAGTTGGGTGAAGTTGCGGCCGTTCAGGGCAAGTTCCTGCACCTGGCGGCTAGTGACCAGGGTGCTCACGGCGCCACTTTCCGTCTGGAGTGCGGGCGACTCCCCGGTTACGGTAAAGGTTTGCGTGGTCGCTCCCACCGACAAAGTGATATTGACGGCCACGGTGGTATCCGCCGTCAAGATAATGCCTTTGCGATCCACCGTGCTGAACCCCGAGCACGAAACCTTGACGTCGTATTCGCCGATTTGAAGCGACGAAAGGACGAAATAGCCTTTGGAGTCGGCATTGGCAGTGTGGGATATGCCGGTGGCGGTTTGCGTGGCCACAATTTGCGCGCCGGGAACCACCGCGCCCGTGGCGTCCGTAATGGTTCCGGATATGTTCCCCGTTCCCGTGGTCTGGGCCCACAGGCTCACACTCATGCAGATCAGGCACGCCATGAGACGGTAGAGCTTAACAAGTTTTCCGTATTGATTCCTTATGCGCATATGCGTCCTCCAGGGTTGAATTTCCGTGAAATGTCGACTGAAAACCTGCATTCTGGTGTGGCGTTTTGCCACAGGTTCTTTGTTTTCATACACATTCCCAGACCGTTGGAAAGAAATCACTTCCTTTCCGTGATACTATTGGGGATATTTATGTTAAGTCTTTAGATCAGAGGGAGTTACAACAACACGGGGCGAACTTGCGTGGAGAAAGCGCTTGTAAGTAGATTTTCGAGTCCAAAACCCTGGCCCCCTGCCTCAGCCGAGGCAATGAAGCATCTGGGCGTATTCTGTAGTGGCAGTTCACTGCGTTCCGCTCCTGAAACTTCTCACAGTCGCACAATCAATCCCAAAGACCCTATCACCAATAATCGGATTTGTCAATAACAAATATCGAGTGCGGGCATGCGCCGCGACACGACGATCCCCGCCCGGGCGTGGTAGCCTCCGTGAATTCAAACTCTACCGCCACCAAGTTAACAAATCGCGGCTTGGCTATTGTGTAAAACGGGTACCAAGATATCAAATCACCTTTCAAGTTCCACTCGATGTTCCCCAGCAGGCAGGTCAAAGCTTGCCCGCCCGTGCTGCACGTGCACCACGCCCGTTGCCTTGCCATCAACCTTCATATTCAGTTCCCCTGAATCGAACTCCAGCGTCGCGACGTGAACGGGCCGCTTCGACTTCAAAGTGAACGTCAGCCGTGAATCCGACGCCTGATAATCTCTCACCACCACGCCGGCGTCCGCCTCGAAGCGTGCAGAGTCATCGCGGGCAAGCGCGGTTCGATCCGGCCCCACGGTCACGTTGTAGCGGTGCTTCTCCCAAACCGCGCGGTGATATTCTCCGGTCGCCGGCGGGTCGAGCGCGCCGAAGCGAAGACCTTCCCAGGGATTCATGTCGATGTACTGTTCGAGCGGAATCAGGCAGAGCAGCGCGCCCCACGTGTAGTGCGTGGAAGAGTCATTTCCGGTCGAGCCCCCCCAGGCGTAGTACTCTTCGTCGTCGTGCTGGTTGCCTCGCCAGTCGTCCATGAACAGGTCGTAGCTCTTCTCGGCGTATTCCAGCGCCACGTCATCGAACCGATAGCGATTGACGCCCTCGTACAGCAGGTAATTGGTGGGCGCCCAGATGTCCCCGCGCCAGTAAAACTGATCGTGGAATGCCGGGTCGTTGCGCGCAATCGTAGGCGTGACGTATTTGCCCCAGAATTCCTGCGGATTCAGCAGATGGTCCTTGATCATGCGCTCGGCCTGTTCGGGCGTGGCGATGCCGGCAAGAAGCGGATAGAAATTCGTGGGCGAAAGGCGATTCGAGAAGCGCCCGTCCCAGTAGCGGTTCTCGTAGATTCCGTCTTTTTCATTCCAAAGTTTTTCGCGCACCCGTTGCTTGTGCCGCTCGTAGTCTGCGGCGAATTTTCGGCTGTCTTCATCCTTGCCCAGGATGGCGGCAATCTTCGCCAGGCATTCCGCGTCGAGCGTGTAGAGCGAATTCAGGCCCACGTCGGCAAGGTTCATGGTGTAGGTGTGCGGATCGTAGACGACGTTGTCATACATGGGGCTGTCGTCCATGCCGCTTTCGTATTTAGCATCCTGAAGTGTGCCACGCCCGCCCACGGTTGCGCCGGAGCCGCGGTCGCTGCCTAGTTCGAGCAATCCGTCGCGATTGCCGTCGCGCCACGGCTGGCCGTCGCCACGATCGCTCAGCCACCACTCGTGATATTTCTTCAGGCGCGGGTAGGCCCACTCGAGCAGCGCGCGATCCTGGCGCCGCTGGTAGATTTTCCAGACCACGTAGGACGCCACGGGCGGCTCCGAGCGGTCCGGTGTGATGCCGTTCCCGGAAGCCATGTTGGGCACCAGGCCCGTGGGCATTTGCGAAGAGAGAATGGCGCGAATACCCGCGGCGGTCTGGGCTTCATCTTCCAGGCTGGTGAGCAGCGAATCGAAAAAGCAGTCCCACTCACCCACCACCCAGTTGCCCCATCCCTCGGCCCAGTGGCGGCTGATGCTGGGGAATACCAGGTCGAGTTGCGGGGAATAAAGCGTGTCCCAGAACATGGAATTGCCGATGGCCTCCGGGGCGCCGCTGAACAATCCCCAGACGGTCGGGCGGACGGCGGCGGATGCGGTTGATTTCTCCTTCAAAATTGCGTCGATTCTTCCGGGCGCTAGCAGCGCGCTCGCTTGTTTCACCAAAGAATCTTTGTCCCAGCCGATGGTGGCCACAAAGTGCAGGGGCGGGCCGTCCGCGAATTCCAATCCCGCGGCTTCCATGGGAAATTCGTTTGGTCCGTGCGCCGCGAGCGGGCGCGCTCGGCTGAAAGCGGATTGCAAATCGGCGAGAGAGCGGAAGGCCCCGCTTCCCACGGGCGATTGGTCGGTCATCACCACCATGCGCGCTTCCTGGCCGAAGACATGGTCAAAATACGTCTCGCCCTGGATGGCCCGCTGGGATTCGTCCACGGCATACGTGCCGGTTGCTCCTCCGGCAAAAGCGGGGTAGTAGGTGACAAGGCCGATTTGCAGGCCCCCGCCCCATTGGACGCGCCCCACGACGGTGGTTTCATCAATCCGTGACCACTCGAGCGTCACCGGCGTATCGTGCGCGGGATGCCGCCAGCTCATCCGGCAGTAGGAACCGTCCGGAGCGTGCGGGCCCACCTCGCTGACCGCACCAAAAACCTTTCGCCCGTCCAGAAGCTCGCCGCCGCGCGAAGCAAATCGCAGCGCGAAGGAGACCTGCTGCTCATGCGCGCGAGCGAGAAAAACCACCCCGCTCCACGCGTCCGGATCGAAAGCGTCGACCAGCACGCGATCAAAGCGCGGCTGGTTTTGAGCGTACAGGCTGAAGGCTGGCGCCAGAATCACGGCTATCAGAAGCACGACCAGCCCCCACACCCTTGTTGATCTCTTGAATTCACAGAATTCCATGGGCAGTCCTTCAAGTTTGACTTCGAAGCACCGTAGGATACCGCAGTCTTATGGGGCGGTGGAAGGAAAGGCTTTTGTGACCGCTCTGCAGGACCGGTTCCGCCCAGGCGGAACTGCGTGACGAGCGAAATGCCGATTTTCACGATGTGAAAATTTCTCTTGACATCGAATTTGGGGTTATGGCACCATGCCTTCTGCGTTGGAGAACGCCCATTATGCTTCGTGACGATCACAATTCGCTGCGCGGCCGATTCCGGCCAGCCGTCGGGAGTGACTTCACTTGGGCGTCGGCGAAGCCCCTCCTGTAAACTTTGCCGGATCCGGCCAGCGCGTTTCCTGAACACAAAATCTGACGGGGTGGCGAAGGCAACGGTTCCTTCGACTCGAAACCGATTTCCGTTGTCGTTGGTTCCCCCCGGTCAAACAGACGGCCAGTGGTGAAGGCTACGGTTACTTCGTGGCAGGCCCCTCCAAGAGAGGGGTGGGGTGCGAACCCCAAGTCCGTGCCGCTCGTTCCCTGGCCATTTTGAAAGCAGGGATACGGGAAACGGGTTAGGGGACACGGGAAAGACGCTGCCCCGTATCCCGTATCCCGAGAAGGGAAAACCCATGGCTCGACTGAACACGCAAAATTGGCACACTTGGATTGGTCCCAAGACGCATGAGGGGGCGCCCGTGCGGGCGATTTCGCCGGAGCTTCAGCTTCGGCGCTCGGTGCTGGCGTGCCTGCTTTGGGAGAAGCAGTTCTACGAGGAGGGCGTGGAAATCGCCGGACGCATCGCGGAACTGGTTCCCAGGGTGAACGCCGCGCGCGTGGCCGATCTCGCTTTCGAAGCGCGCGAGCGGATGCAGCTTCGCCACGCGCCGCTGCTGCTGGTGCGGGAGATGGCTCGCCACAAGACGCACAAGGCGCAGGTGTCGGAGGCGCTGGCGCGGGTGATTCAGCGCGCCGACGAGCTGGCGGAGTTCCTGGCCATCTACTGGAAGGACGGCCGCGCGCCGCTTTCCGGGCAGGTGAAGAAGGGACTGGCCGGAGCGTTCGGCAAGTTTGACGCCTACCAACTCGCCAAGTACGACCGCGCGGGCACGGTGCGCCTGCGCGACGTGCTGTTCCTGTGCCACGCGAAGCCTCGCGACGAGGCGCAGGCGGCGGTGTGGAAGAGCCTGGTGGAGGGCAAGCTGGCCGCGCCCGACACGTGGGAAGTGGCGTTTTCCGCCGGCGCGGACAAGCGCACCACCTGGGAGCGGTTGATGCGCGAGCGCAAGCTCGGCGCGCTGGCGCTGCTCCGCAATCTGCGCAACATGCGCGAGGGGGGCGTGGATGAGGCGCTGGTGCTCGAGGCGATTCGCGAAATGCGCGCGGACCGCGTTCTGCCCTTCCGCTTCATCGCCGCGGCGCGCCACGCTCCGCAGTGGGAGCCGGCGCTCGAAGAGGCCATGCTCAGGAGCCTGGCCGCGCGACCGAAGCTCGCCGGAAAGACCGTGCTGCTGGTGGATGTTTCCGGCAGCATGACGGCGGCGCTCTCGGAGCGTTCCGAGATGCTGCGCACCGATGCGGCCTACGGCCTGGCGATTCTGCTGCGTGAGATCGCCGGGCAGGCCAGCATCTACAGCTTCTCGGACAAGCTCGCGGAAGTGCCCGCGCGGCACGGCTTCGCGCTGCGCGACGCCCTCGACGCCAGCCAGCCCCACCAGGGCACCTACCTGGGCAGGGCGCTCAACGCGATTCAGGAGCCGTTCGACCGCCTGATCGTCATCACCGACGGCCAGTCGCACGATCCGGTACCTGCACCGCGCGGGCGCGGGTACATGATCAACGTGGGCAGCTACCGCAACGGCGTGGGCTACGGCCGCTGGATGCATATCGACGGCTGGAGTGACGCCGTGGTGGATTACATCCGCTCACTGGAAGACCTGGACGCCGGAGCCGCAAGCAATTAGCGGCTGAGCGTCCAGAGTTGGTAGCCACAGTCAGTGGTTTTCTGACTGTGGGTTCTTCCGTCAATTCAAATCCCGTCTTGGCGCGAGGCCGTTTGACTTCGGTAGGTGTGCCAAACCTGCGTAAAGCCCACGGTCAGAACGGCACTGACCGTGGCTACCACTGGAAGAATCTGGATGGGACAGTGGCTCGTGGTTAGTGGCAAGCGGCCAGTCGTTGGCCGTTTTGTGCCCGCGCTTTTTCCTATCAACCGGCCGGCAAAAAACGGTAATGGCGCAGTTGGATTCCGTAGGGGCAGGGCTCGCCCCTGCCCCGCTTTGCGGTAATGCCGCGAGGGCACCCGCAAGGGGTGCCCCTACGCCGAACTTTTAAACTGACCCACCACGAAGCGAAAAGGTCTTTGCCAAAGCGGTCTGACCTGTGATATCAAATCCGCCCGGGGGCGGGATTCACACTCTACCGCGCTCCCTTCTGCAGCATGACCATACGCTTATGCCTTCGCTCAGTTGCCTTGCGATTCATTCTGGCAATTGGTTTAATCGCCGCGCCCTCCGGATGGTCCCGCGCGAACCCACGACTTGAGCGGTTTGAGTTCTCGCTTCCCCGCATGGGAACGATTTTCCGCATTGAAATGTACGCGCCTTCGAAGGAGCAGGCGTCGACCGCCGCCGGCGCGGCATTTGACCGCGCGGAAGAGCTCGAGCAGATCATGAGCGACTACCGCGCCGACAGCGAACTTGAGCGCCTCGATCGCGCAGGTGCTGCCGCTCCGTTTCTGGTCAGCAGCGACCTTTACGACATCCTGGCGAAATCGATTTGGACCTCGCAGCTTTCGGGCGGGGTGTTTGACGTGAGCATCGGCCCGCTGGTGCAGTTGTGGCGCACCGCGCGCAAAACGGGCCGCTTGCCCAACCCGGCGGAAATTGTGAAAGCGCAGGCGCTCGTGGATTACCGCAACATCGAACTCGAGCCGGCCACGCACACCGTGTTCCTGAAGCGTGCCGGTATGCAACTGGACCTAGGCGCCATCGGCAAGGGTTACGCGGCGGACGCGATGCTGGCGGTCTTGAAATCGCAGGGAATCGATCACGCCATGGTAGTGGCCGGCGGGGAAGTGATCGTGGGTGAAGCGCCGCCCGG
>JASHTO010000760.1 GCA_030040515.1 Terriglobia bacterium | reverse complement strand
CAGGGGGCATTTATTTTCCAACGACCAAACGATGAAGGATCTCCAGCGCCACTTCTTTGCCTTTTTCCCCGATTTCACCGATTGGCCCGACGCAGGATGGGCAGCCGGTGGGGCAGGGGCATTCCGCAATCAGTTTGTGGGTTTTTTCCAGCAGGGAGTCGCACATGCGGAAGAGCGGCTCGCTCAGGCCGACGCCGCCGGGATAGGAGTCGTAGAGATAAATATTCGGTTCAAAGATTTTTCGTACCACGGTCCGCTTGCCCGGTGCGCCATCGGTGACTTCGGTTGCAGCGGCTACTTCCAATTCAACGTTCTCGCCCACCGAGGTTCCCAGATCCCGCGGATCGCACATGACCAGCAGCGTGGCAATCGCTTCGAGGGCCCTCGCCAGACCGTTCACGCCGTCGAGGCGGTCGGTGGACTTGTAAGGCAACGCTTCCATCATGTCGCGAGGCAGGGTGAGCCAGAACGCCGTGGTGTGCATTTCCTGCTCGGGCAGCGTGAGCTCACTCGCCCCGACATTCTCCATGGTGTGAAACTTCACCTTCTTGAAGCCCACCACCTGTGTATTCACTTGAACTTCGCCGTGATTCCTGCGCGCGGCGCCGGCGGGGGCGGAATCAAACGTCTCCAGAATTTTGATTTTGGTGTAGGAGATGGCGTTGGTGAAATATTCGGAGTCGACTTGGTGGACGTAGGCCTTGCGGCCGTCGTAATCGAATCGCTCCACCTGATATTGCACGCCGTCCTGAATGTAGATGGCCTTCTCGTGGAGCGTGGGCAGGGCACTGGTGAAATCGGTTTCGCCGATAACGCGGGGCTCGTGGGTGTTGTCAACGATCACGAAATTATCCGAAGAGACGGAACGCAGGCTGAGGGCGTCGGCGGGGTAACTCTCCGAAACCCAGTGCCAGCCGTCTTGAGTGTGGTGCAAGAAGCCGGTCTCTTCGAGATGCTGGCAGAGCCGCCGGAGATCGAGCGCGCCGAATTTCTCGTCGTCGCGCAGAGGAAGCTCGAAGGCGGCGCATTTCAGGTGATTCAGCAGGATGAAGAGATTGTCCGGATTCACGTAGCCGTGCTCGGGTGAGCGGCCGAAGAAATATTCCGGGTTCTGCACCATGAACTGGTCGAGAGGCGCGCTGGAAGCGACCAGCACTGCGGCGGAAGTTCCCGCGCGTCGTCCGGCGCGTCCGGCACGCTGCCAGGTTGAGGCGATCGTGCCGGGATACGCGGCCAGCAGCGCCACGTCCAGGCTGCCCACGTCGATTCCCAATTCCAGGGCGTTCGTTGCCACGACGCCGCGCAACTGGCCGCTGCGCAGGTCGCGCTCAATGGCGCGGCGCTCGAGGGGAAGATAGCCGCCACGATAGCCGCGCACCTCCTGCGGCCCGCCTGAAGCCGCGGCAAAATCTTTCTGGAGATACGTCACCAGAATTTCCGTGGCCAGGCGGCTGTTGGCGAAAACAATCGTTTGCAGTCCGTGACCAAGAAAGGTTTTGGCCAGGCGCCGGGTTTCGTTCAAATAGGACCGGCGAATCCCCAACTGCGGATTCACCACCGGAGGGTTGTAGCAAACAAAATATTTTTCCGCCGCGGGCGCGCCGTTGTCATCAATGAGCGTTACCTCATCCTCCAGAATTCGCTGGGCGAGTTCCTGAGGATTGGCGATCGTGGCCGAGGTGCAGATAAATTGCGGGCGGCTTCCGTAAAACTTCGCCACGCGCTTCAGACGCCGAAGGACGTTGGCCAGGTGACTGCCCAGAACGCCGCGATAATAGTGCAGCTCATCGATTACGACGTAGTGCAGGTTTTCAAAGAGGCGCTGCCACTTGGTGTGGTGCGGCAGAATGCCGGCGTGGAGCATGTCGGGATTGGTGATCACCAGATTGCCGCGCGCGCGAATGGCCTGGCGCGCATCCTGCGGCGTGTCACCGTCGTAGGTGAAGGTGCGAACCTCATCGCCGAGCTGCTCGGTCCAGCGATTGAGCTCTACTCGTTGATCCTGCGAGAGAGCTTTGGTGGGGAAAAGATAGAGGGCGCGTGCTTCAGGCTTTTCCAGCAGCTTGCTGAGGATGGGGAGGTTGTAACACAGCGTTTTTCCTGAAGCCGTGGGCGTTACCACGACCAGGTGCCTGCCCTCGCGCGCGAGGCGGAAGGCCTGCGCCTGGTGAGTGTAGAGCGATGCCATGCCGCGAGCTTTGAGAATCTCCCTCAGGCGCTGTGGCAACGACGCGGGCAAAGGTGCGACGCGGGGCTCACGGGCAGGGAAGTGGCGGATGGCCGTGACTCCGCCCTGCGCGCGCCCGGCGCGGAATTTTTCCGCGATTTCCTTCAGCGCGTTTTCCACCGGCGCAAGGTCGCGCGCCTGAATCTTGGCCAGAGCTTCGATCTGGAGTTCCATTTTGAAATCCCTTTCCTTGAAAAATTCCGAGGCCGGGCCCGTGCAAAACGACTGTGGATATTCCAAGAATCCCCGGCAAATACCCCCGCACGCCACGCGTCAGGAAGCCGGGCCGACGCATCCGGCTTCGCCTTTTGTTCGCTACTTTATCACAATCCCGGTCCACCACCAAGGCCAGCGGCCAAGGGAAGACGCCCGGTTTCGTCTCGGCGGCAAAAATACGAAAAAAGGGCTTTACACGCGTTGACTTACGCTTTTTCTTGGGTTACGCTGGGTTAGCCGAGAAGGCTTTTAATTCTTAGCCTGTTGGACCAACGCGTGGTGGTAGTCTGTAGACAGTAACGGAGGGGATCGGCTGCCGCACTCACGCCTCACGCTTGAAGTGTGAAAGCGAGGCACTATGGCCGAAGCACTGACAAAGGCCGGTCGTTATCAAATTGTCGGCGAACTGGGCCGCGGGTCGATGGGAGTGGTGTATCAAGGCTTCGATCCGGTCATTGGCCGCACCGTGGCCATTAAGACCATGCTCCCCGAGGGGGTGTCTCCGCAGGAATTCCAGGAGTACAAAGCGCGGTTCCAGCGCGAAGCGATGGCCGCGGGAATTCTCGCCCACCCCAACATCATCACGGTTTACGATTTTGGCGAAGACAACGGAATTCTTTACCTCGCCATGGAGTTCCTGGAGGGCAAATCCCTCGAGAAAATCATTCAGGAACAGACGGTCCTGCCAATTGAAACCATTCTGCCCATTTACGACCAGGTGTGCGGCGCGCTCGACCACGCGCATCGCAACAAAATTGTTCATCGCGACATCAAGCCCGCGAACATCATGATTTTGTCGAACGGCCTGGTGAAGGTGACCGACTTCGGCATCGCGAAAATGATGGCGATGGGTATGACGCAGGCGGGCCAGATTCTGGGAACGCCGAATTACATGTCGCCGGAGCAGGTGAAGGGCCGCCAAATCGACGGCCGCTCCGACATCTTCTCGCTGGGAGTCATTCTCTACGAACTGGTGACGGGTGAAAAGCCCTTTGGCGGGCAAAACATCACCACGGTGATCTACAAAATCATCAACGAGAATCCCATTCCGCCGCGCGAGCTGGACGCCTCCATTCCCGCCGGCCTGAGCTTCGTGATCTCGAAGGCGCTGGCCAAGAACGTTGACGAACGTTATCAAGCCTGCCGCGAGCTGGCGGAAGACCTGAGGAATTATAAGAACCTGGGAGGTTCCCCGATGGTGGGCGGCGGAACCGTGATCCTGAAGTCGCCGCCGAGGGCGGCGGAACCCGAGCCGGAGATCACCGTGCCGGACCGTACGCTGCCCCTTCCCGGACCGGCGGCCGCGCAGACGCCTCCACCCACTTCGGTTGCGGATACGCCCATTTCGAGCGATGCCGCACCGATCAACATCCACATGACTCCGCCCGCGCAGGCACGCCGGCAATCGGTCCCGCAGATTGTGTGGGTACTTGCGGCTCTGCTGATTGTGGCGATTGCGGGCGGCTTCAGCTACTGGTGGATGATACGACCGCAGACGAAATCCGCGCCTGCCACTGTACAAGTTACGCCCCAGCAGACGCCGCCGGTGGTGAATCCGCCGGCGACTGAGCCTGGAGGGCAACCCACAACGCCGGCGGCAACCCAGCCTGCGGCCCAGGATGCGACAACCGGGGCCCCGGCCGCCGCCGCGCCGGCCACAGCGACCACCACCCAACCCGCCGCCACCGCGCCTGCCCAGCCGGCAACGCCTCAGCCCGCGGCCGCTGAGCCCCCAACGCCCAAGCCGGCTCCTGCTCCGGGCAAGCCCGATAATCATACCCACGCTGCGGCGAGCAAATTTGGCCAATTGATGGTGAATGCCAACGTAAGCGGTGCTAAGATTTCCGTGGATGGAGCCAGCGATCCGACTTGGGTAACGCCCATCACCATTCCGAACCTTCCCGCCGGCACCCACAACGTCACGATTTCCATGACGGGTTATGATAATTACTACCAGGTTGTGGCGATTACGGCCGGGCAAACCGCGAGTTTGATGGGCAACCTCTCCGCTCCCAGCGCGGGGCTTAAGGTCGTTACCGACCCTCCTGGGGTGGAGGTATTGATTGACGATAAATCATACGGCGTGACTCCCGTCAATGCCAATCTCGCTCCCGGCACCCATACCTACACCATCAAATGGGTAGGAGCCCAACCCACGCAGGGTACCGTCAATCTCAAAAACGGAGACCTCAAAGGGATAAATGGCAAGGCTCCGGTCCTTACTGGAATCGTGGAAGCCCGCACCATTCCGCCCGGGGCCACGGTGCTTGAAAGCGGTTCGCTCATTAGCGGGAACGGCAAGACTCCCACGTCTTTTCGATTGTCCGTCGGGCAGCATACGCTGGTCTTCTCACTCCCCGGTTACAAGCCGGTTCAGCAGCAAGTTACGGTCGAGGCAAATCAGACCACCCCTGTTAACATAACTCTCACCAGTCAATAACAGGGACGCCGCCGGCGATGCGCCCAAAAAATGCTGCGGAGGTTATACGATGATTCGTCGGATCATTCTTGGCACTTGCCTGCTTCTTTGCATCACGCCGAGCGCCTTTCCCAAATTCAAAGACGACGAGCAGAAGTATCTGGACGACCAGTTCAAGGCTATCCTGGACCAGATGCAAGCCATGGGCAACCAGGTGGCGGCGCTGAACGGGCAATTGACAGAACTGAAGCAGAATCAGGCGACTCTTCAGAACGTCATCATCCGCCAGCAGCACCAGCTTCAGGACCTGGACGAGATGCTCTCCTCTCTGCGCATCGGCAACGAAGAGAATTTTTCGAAGCTCAAAACGGCATTGGCAGATTTGCGCGCCGAGACGGACAATGCCGTCAGCAAGCTGACCGGCCAGGCCGCCGCCCCGGCCAACGCTCCCGCGGTAGCTGCCGTCGCCACTCCCGCCGCTCCTGCTCCCGCCCGCCAATCGCCCCAAGGATACGTCACCTCGACCTCTGCTGACGGCACCACGGTGATGATTGACATGGGCTCGGCTCAGGGCATCCAGCAAGGGGTGAAGCTGGCGGTCTACAAGGCCTCGGACCCCAACACGCGCGTGGGAGTGATTGAAGTGACCCAGGTGGTGGACTCCGGCAATTCGCGCGCCTCCGTCGTCACCATGAATCCCGGGGTGAAGCCGGAATTTTCCGACGTGGTGCGCGTGGTTACGGAATAAAAGGAACGTCTTCTCATGGCTCGATTCGTCATTACCGATCCTTCGGGCAAAACCCAGATATTTGAAATCAGCACCTCCACCGTGAACGTGGGCCGGGCGGAAACCAATGACCTGGTGCTTCACCACGGCAGCGTCTCCCGCCACCACGCCCGCATCACCTCGCTCCCCGGCGACATCATTCTGCTGCACGACCTAGGCAGCATGAACAAGACCTTCGTCAATAACCAGGAGGTTTCCGAGTACACGCTGAAGGACCATGACCGCATCGCCATCGGCATGTACGAACTGAAGTTTGAGAAGACGCGGGTGGGCGATCTGCACATGGAGTACGGCAACAGCACCGCCACGGACATCAAGCGCCTGGTGGAGTCGGAGGACATCGGCACCTCGCTGCGCCTCACCCCCCCCACGGCCCCCATGCGGGTCATTCCCACGGAGGAGCGC
>JASHTO010000066.1 GCA_030040515.1 Terriglobia bacterium | reverse complement strand
TGGATGTCGAGGATCCGCTTCCCGGCCGATACGTGCTGGAGGTTTCGTCACCCGGTCTCGACCGGAAGCTGACCAAGCCGAGCGACTACACGTATTTTGCCGGACGGCGCGCGCGCCTGATTCTGAAAGCAGCACTGGGAAACCAGAACGTTTTTGAGGGCCGCCTGGCGGGCTTTGAAAATGGCCGGGTGCGATTGGACCAGGGCGAGCGCGGCCTGCAAGAACTCGAGTTTGCGAATATTCGGAAAGCGCATTTGGTAGTGGAATTGTAATCGCCGACAGCCCACAGCTGACGGTGAGCAACTGCTGTAAGCTGTCGGCTGTCAGCCCATTGAGGTAAAGCGAGTGAGCACAAGTCTTTTGTATCAAACGATCGATCAGTTGAGCCGCGAGAAGGGCATCGACGCGCAGATCATTATTTCTGCCGTGGAAGACGCCATTCTGGTGGCCACGCGGAAATATTACAAGACAGCCGAGGACCTTCAATCCCACTTCAACAAAGAAACCGGCGAAGTGGAAGTTTACGCCGTGAAGAAAATCGTGGAAGACGTCGGCGATCCGGACCACGAGATCAGCCTGCGGGACGCACAGAAGCTGAACGCCGAGGCCGCCGTCGAGGGTGAAGTGCGGATTCGCAAAGCCACGGACGTGCTGGGGCGAATCGCCGCGCAGGCCGCCAAGCAGGTGATCTTCCAGAAAGTGCGTGAGGCCGAACGCGACACGGTTTACGCGGAATACAACCAGCGCGTGGGCGAATTGGTGAATTGCACGGTGAAGCGCATGGAAGGCCCGGATGTGATTGTGGATTTGGGCCGCACGGAAGCGCGCATGCCGCGCAAGGAGCAGTCACGTCTGGAGAGCTATCAGATCGGCGACCGCATTCGCGCCGTTATCAAGGAAGTCGACCGCGCAGCGCGCGGGCCGCAGGTAATCGTCTCGCGCGCGGACGCTCTGCTGGTGCAGAAGCTGTTCGAGATGGAAGTGCCGGAGATCTACGACTCGACCGTGGTGATCAAGGCCATCGCGCGCGAGGCGGGCGAGCGCACCAAGGCCGCGGTTTATTCCAAGGATCCTGACGTGGACTGCGTGGGCGCGTGCGTGGGCACGAAGGGCATGCGCGTGCAGTCCATCATCCGCGAATTGCGCGGCGAGAAGATCGACATCATCGAGTATAACGAGGACCCGCTGGTGTTCGCCGCGAACGCCTTAAGCCCGGCGAAGATCAATCACGTTTCCATCCTGGACATGCAGGAAAAGCACCTGGAAGTCATTGTGGACGATTCGCAGTTGTCGCTCGCCATTGGCAAAAAAGGGCAAAACGTGCGCCTCGCGGCAAAGCTCCTGGGCTGGCACATCGACATCAAGAGCGAAGAAGAGAAGCGGCAGGAGATCGAGTCGCAGATGGCGGCCATGGCCCTGCGCGGGGCGCCCATTTCCGAACTTGCGGGTTTGGGCGACAAGACCCTGGAAAAACTGCGCGAGAGCGGCATCGAAACCGTGGAGCAGTTGGCGCAGAAGACTCCCGAAGAGCTCATGCAGATTCAAGGAGTGGGCGAGAAGACCGTGGATCGCATCCGCCGCGTGGTGACGGATTACTTCGAGCGCGACCAATCCGGCGCCGCGGCAGGTGCGGAAGCCGCCGAGGCGGAGGAAGGTGGAGCCGCGGACTCTGCGGAGGTGGCTGAAACCGCAAACGCCGAAGAAGCATCCGTGGACACTGAGGCAAAAGATGAGGCTGCCGCCACCGATACCTCTGCCGGTGTTGAGGCTGCTGGCGCGGAGCATGTTGAAGCGGCTGCGCCGCCAGAGGAAAGCGGTAAAACGGAGTCGACCGAAGAAGCTGAAACCCCCTCGTCCGGCGGCGCCGCTCCGGACGGAACTGGAGGTGAAGAAAAATAATCAGGGCTGCAAAGGCCTTTTTCGAACCGGCCGGCAGATTTCCATTGCCTCCGACGGGGCGTGGGTAGGGGAACTGGAAACGCACGCATGGGAAAGATCAGAATCAACGAACTGGCGCGTGAACTGGAAGTGAAGAGCAACCTGGTGCTCGAGTATCTCGAGTCATTGGGGATTCATGACAAGAAATCTCACTCCAGCGCGCTCGATGACGATGTCGCCGAAAAGGTGCGCACGCATTTTCGCGCTGAGGGTGGGGCGGCTCCTGAACGAGCGGAAGCTGCTCCCCCCGCACCGGTTTCGCCCGTACCTCCGGCACCGGTCGCAGAGGCTCCTGTCGCGGGAGGGCTCGACATCAAGAAATTGCACGACTTCGCGTCGGAGCTCCACCCCCTGACGCGGTCGATTGCGGATATCAAGGCAACGGCGCGCAAGGTCGTGGTGCAGCCCAAGCCGAGCGCTCCGCCTGCGGTGGCGGCCGGACCCGTGGCGTCTCCCGGCGCCGCAAGGGCCGTGCCCGCAACGGATCGTCCCCTCGATAAACCTGCGCCGGGCGCACCTGCCCCATCCCCGGGCGCGGGAATTGCCTCGGCGGCCGTCGCTCCCGCGAAAACGGCTCGGCGTGGGCCGGCAATTCCGCCGGCCAAGGGTGCCCAAGGCATTGCCGCTCCCGTTGCGCGCGCCAGTGGGGCGCCGGAAGCATCTATTCCCGGGAAAGCGACGGAAATGCCTCTCGTACCGTCTGCCGGTTTGCCGGTGCGGGGAGCAGTGCGCCCACAACGGTCCCGCCCAGGCGGGACGGGTAATCTGGGCGCGAACCAGCCGATTTATCCCGCGGCGGTGATGCCCAAACCCGCACCGGCGCGCCCGCTGCCTCCCCGGCGGCCGGGTGAGCCTCGCCCGATGCATCCGACTTCGTCGCATCCCGTGGCGGGCGCCGGAGTGGCGGCCGGCGGACCGGCTCCGTCACGCCCGGCAATCGGACGACCGTCGCCACCAGTGTTGCGTCGTGGTCCGGCTCCTGCCAGTGCGCCTCCGAAGCCCGCAGTTCCTGAAGAGATCCCCATCACGCGCAAGATCACGATCAGCGAAGGGATCGCCATCAAAGAGCTTTCCGAAAAGCTGGAAGCGCGCGCCAAGGATGTGATCAAGAAGCTCCTGGATAAGGGAATCTTCGCCACCATCAATCAAACACTTGACGGCCCGACGGCGGTGGAAGTGGCGCGAAGTTTTGGCGCCGAAGCGGCAATTGTCAGCTACGAGGAAGAAGTTCTTCAGGAAGTCGGCGAAACGGATCGGCCGGAGGATTTGCGCCCGCGCCCGCCTGTGGTCACGGTGATGGGCCACGTCGACCACGGCAAGACGTCGCTTCTGGATGCGCTGCGGGAAACCAACGTGGCGGCTCAGGAAGCGGGCGGAATTACCCAGAGCATCGGTGCTTATCAGGTGGAGGGGCAGGGGCGCAAGGTAACGTTCATCGATACGCCCGGCCATGAAGCGTTCACCCTGATGCGGGCCCGGGGGGCGCGTGTGACGGATGTGGTGGTGCTGGTGGTGGCGGCGGACGACGGCGTAATGCCGCAAACCATCGAGGCCATTAACCACGCGCGCGCCGCCAAAGTGCCGATTCTTGTCGCCATCAATAAAATCGACAAGCCTGAGGCGCAGGTGGAACGCGTCAAGCGGCAATTGTCGGACCACGATTTGATGCCGGAAGAGTGGGGCGGACAAACCGTGACCGTGGAGGTTTCGGCAAAGCAGCACAAGAACCTCGATCTGTTGCTGGAAATGATTCTGCTGGTTGCGGATTTGCAGGGTTTGAAGGCCAACCCCAACCGCCTGGCCAACGGAACGGTTCTGGAGGCCAAACTCGATCGCGGGCGTGGACCCGTGGCCACGGTTCTGGACCAGAACGGGACGCTGAAGATTGGCGACTCGTTCATCGTTGGCGCCATTTATGGCAAGGTGCGGGCACTGTTTAACGACCACGGCCGCCCCGTGCTGGAGTCGCCTCCGTCTGCTCCGGTGGAAGTGCTGGGGCTTGAGGATGTTCCGCAGGCGGGTGACCGGCTCCAGGTGATTGAGGATACTCTCA
>JASHTO010000759.1 GCA_030040515.1 Terriglobia bacterium | reverse complement strand
TGAAAATCGATGGAAACATGTCCGCCTTCGCCGGCGATTCCATTCTTGCCGTGATAGATTTTCCGGTCGATGATGATTCCGGTTCCGATGCCGGTGCTGACGGTCACATAGAACACGTCCTTGTAACCCACCGCGGCGCCGAAGAGCACTTCGGCAAGTCCCGCGGCGTTGGCGTCATTTTCCACTCGCGCCGGGAGGCCGAACTCCTTCGTCACCTGCCGGGCCAGTTGAATGTTCCGCCATCCGGGCAGATTCGGCGGATTCAGCACGACGCCGGTCTTGGGGTTGAGGGGGCCGGGTGCGCAGATGCCGATTCCTTTCACGTTTTTCGCGCCGCCCGCCGCACGCAGCAAGCGGCCGATCAGGTGGGTGATCTGCGCGTAGCTCTTCCTGAATCCCTTGTCCGCATGTGTCGGGACGACCTGCGAATCAACCAGCCGCCCCTTCTGCGTCACCAGTCCGCCCGCCACCTTCGTGCCGCCCACGTCGATGCCAATGATCAACTGTCCCATCGTGTGTCGTCCCCCTTCGGATTCACCCGATTCTCTATTCCAACCGAGTGCGCGGAAAGAGTCCAGCGATTATTTTGAAGGCGCCAGAACTCAAATTGAGGAAGGGGCAGAGTACAGGGAATGAGCGCACGGCGCAATCGGCTAGTTCTCTGGCAATGGCCCTGTGGGCTTTGCTGTAGCGGCGCTCGATGAGCGTCGAATCGTAGGGGCTCACCACCCTGGGGCGCAAAGCCTTCGCCCTGCGACCCAAAGCCGTCTTCAGGCAATGGGTCGGGCGGCGGGCCATGGCAAGCCCCTATGACGGTCCCGCCTGGGTGGGATCAACGATTCGGCGCTCATAGAGCGCGCTACAACGCTCGCGCGCTTGCCTATTGCCGGAAATCTGCGTAATCTGTGGAACATGGCCAAAGGCCGCGCTGCACGCTTGATTTCCGTTCCTCCCGCTGAGGTAGCGATCCCGGACAAGCTCTATTTCCGCATCGGCGAAGTCAGTGAATTGACTCGCACCAAGGCGTTTGTGCTGCGCTATTGGGAAACAGAGTTTTCGTCGCTGCGGCCGGTGAAGGGCAAGTCGGGACACCGGCTCTACCGGCGCAAAGACGTGGAACTGATTTTCCAAATCCGCCGGCTGCTTTACGAAAAAGGGTTTACTATTGCCGGAGCGCGCCGGCATCTGGCAACTGAGGGCAAGACGCCGGCGGAGCAGCGCCACATGTTTCAATCTTCACTTGATGTTGCGCAGCTCCAGGCCGTCCGGCAGGAATTGCAGACGATATTGACAATGCTTTCGCGGAAGTGCTAGCGTGAAAAGCACAGTGGTTAGTGGTTAGAAACGCAGGTTTCGGGCTATTGTCTCTAGCCACTAAGCACTCGCCATTAACCACTGTTCTTATCGGGACGTGGCGCAGCCTGGTAGCGCACTTGCTTGGGGTGCAAGGGGTCGCCAGTTCAAATCTGGCCGTCCCGACCAATCGATTCAATAGCTTAGAACCGACATCATTTTGACCAATAGCCAATTGGTTAAAATATGGATGCACAACCCCCGCGGAAACGGCAGGTTTTATTGGGGCGGAAGGTTCCGCTCCCCTTCTGCGGAAGCCTGACCTTTGCCGCTAAGTGTAATGGCGTGGGCGCGGCCGCCCGTATCCGTCGAAGGCATCCCCTCGGAAATCGCCTCTTCGCGAATTGTCAGTTTGCCGGTTGCGGCCCCAGCCCCTTGCGGCTTGAAGGTCACGGAGATTGTGCAGCGACCACCCGAATCCAGTTTTGGCCCGCAGTCGTTCGTCTGCATAAAGTCTCCGCTGACCGTGATGCTGAAGATTGGCATCGGAGCGTCGGTCGGGTTGGTCAAGGTTACCACTTGGGCGCTGCTAGTGGTTCCGACGATTTGCACCGGGAAGGTAAGCGCCGAGGAAGAGAATCTCACTGCGGGCGCAACGGTGATTGATACAGGCGCAATCGGCAAGAGGGCGGAGTGGGCAGGCAAAACCTGACGGCCCGGCGTGCCCTTGGGGGCGGAAGTGGCTCCCCCCGACGCCGCTGGCGGATTCACAGGTTGCGCCGGCTGGGGCGTGGTGGGCGGTGGTTCGACAATCGGAGGATTCGGCCCCGCCGTAAACACCATGGCCGTCCCGCTGAGGGCCACGGTTTGCGGACTTCCGGGGGCATCGTCCCAAATGCTCAGAGTTCCGGAATAGGTTCCCGCCCCCAGGGGTTTGAAGGTCACGGCAATGGCACAGGAGTCTCCGGCGGCCAGGCTGGTGCCACAGTTGTTTGCTTGCCAGAAATTACCATTCGTGGCGATGAAACTAATCGGCAGTACCCCAGTGCCGGTGTTACTCAGGGTGACAGCTTGTGCCGCACTGGTCGTGCTCACTACCTGACCGGTGAAGGTCAGACTGCTCGGAAAAACTCCGGCTACCGGCAAGGCTTGAGACCCCAACACCTGGAATGGTACGTTGCTGTTCAGTACGCCACTGGGCGTCGTCACCTGCACGGCGCCGGTGCTCGCGCCGGAGGGCACGGTGGTTTGAATCTCAGCGGCCGAAATCACGCTAAACGTCGCCGCAATCCCACCCAAGCTGACGGCAGTCGCGCCTGCCAGATTGGTTCCCAATATGCTGACCGGCGTTCCCACGATGCCAGCCACGGGAACAGTCTTCACGAATGGGCCCTGCCCGAGCGACAAGCTGAGAGCCACACCGCTGCCGTTGGCGCCGCCCCCGTAGGTCAACCCATAGTAGTTCCCATCGGTGCCTTGCACCAACCCATCGGGATGCGCGCCGTCCGTTACCAAGTCGGTTTGTCGCTCCGGTGACGGTCGTTGCTCCTGATTCTGCTGATCCGGTGGCGGTGGGTGGGATTCTTGGCGGTAGGAAAAACCGAAAAGCTTTCACCACGGAGAGCACAGAGACCACGGAGGAAATCCTAAAGAAAAGGGGCACTCAAGACGTGGCACGGCCTTCTAGGCTGTGGGACGGTCATGGGCAGGATGCCCATGCCACGGCGCCTGCCTGGCGGCGGTCGGTGAAGCGGGCGGCAGCGGGGTTGGCGCTGGTCACGGCGATTGCGACCACGGTTTGGATGGCAGCGCCGACTCCCGAGCCTAGGATTCTAGGATACGATCAGCTCACCCGAGACGGTCGCGACAAGCACACTGACTTGGTAACGGACGGCGCGCG
>JASHTO010000758.1 GCA_030040515.1 Terriglobia bacterium | reverse complement strand
GTGAGCGAAAGCTCGGCTCCATTCCCAGTTCATGAGCGACCTCCCCACTCCCAACCCAATATGATGACCCCCGAGCACTTGTGGTTGCGCGTACTTGATAAAGCGGTTGGGGGCAACGATTTATGCTTCGCGCGCAACGCCTTTGGGATCTACTGCTACCTGTAGCGCGGGTGTCCCCCCGCGAAGGGAACGCGACTGAGATCCAATTTCTGGACTCGGTGGAGTCCATCGGGCTCCTGAAACCGGAGACAGCCACGCTACAATTCGCTTCCTCCCGCGCGCTGCCGCGCGGCTTCGTAAAGCACCACGCCGGCCGCCACGGAAACATTCAGCGAGCTCACCGGGCCTCTCATGGGAATTTGCGCGCGTTCATCGCACGTTTCGCACACTAACCGGTGCAGGCCCCGCCCTTCGCCGCCCAGCACCAGCACGCATCCCTGCGAATAATCGAGCTGAGTGTATAGCTTCGGAGCGTCGGCCTCAAAACCATAGACCCAGAGGTTTTGGCTCTTCAGGTCCATGAGAGCCCGGACCAAGTTGGGCACGCGCGCTACCTTGGCATGTTCAAGCGCGCCCGCCGCCGCGCGCGCCACCGCCGGCGAAAGCCCCGCGGCACGGCGCTCCGGGATAATTATGCCACGCGCGCCCGCGCCCACCACGGTACGAATGATTGCGCCCAGGTTCGCAGGGTCCTCAACTCCGTCCAGGGCCACGAGCAGAGGGCGCTCCGCCTGGCCAACCAGTTCTCCGATATCATCATAGGCCTTCGGCGCGCAGACCGCCACCACGTTTTGATGCTGGGCCGTGCCTGCGGCGCGCTCCACCGCCTGGCGCGGAGAAAAACGGAGTGAAACGCCGCCGGCGCGGCAGGCGTCCACGATTTCCTGGATGCGCGGGTTGTGATAGCCCTGCGTGATCATCACAAAGTCCACGGGGCGCGTGCGCACGGCCTCCCGCACGGAATGAATTCCGTAAACAACATCCGGCCTTTCGTCGCTTTCGCGATGAGACACGCCATTCCCCTCACATTTTCCAAGTACTGAGGCAGAGAGAATATAGTCACGAGGTCCGATTGTAGCGGCGGTCTGCGATCACCGTTTTCGCCGCTCATAGAGCGCCGCTACAAGGGAGATATGCCACAATAGTTTGTCATCCTCAATAGCCCTGAAGATTCGTCGCGGCCGCGAACTCCCGCAGCCGGTCGACACAGCTTTTAACACATCGCTTCAGAAGCAGTTTGGCCCCGTTTTCGAAAATTGGAATCATTTTCTTGAGCTCAGGACCGGATTCTTCGCCAGTCAAGGCGATCCGAACAGGATGAAAGAGTTGCTTACCCTTTTTTCCCGTTTTCTCGCCCAAAAATTTCATGATTTCCTGGAAGCGTTCAAAGCTCAATTCGGGTTGCGCGATTACTTGTTGGATGAAATATATAAGAATCTCCCGCGCGGCAGTGTCTTCCAACGTAAGTCGCGTGTTTTGACTGGCAACTACGATCCGTCCATCGTACTCAAATATCATCCGAGCAAGATCATTCAGGTTTGCCTTGCCCTTGCTCTCAATGATGACGAGAAGAATCTCATCTATGAAGCCTCCTGCCCTGCTGACCTCATCTTCAGTAAGGTACTTTTCGCGGACCAGAACCCTCGTAACTATCTTCCTGAAGTATTCATCTCTCTCGTTGCCTGGAAGTGCGAAGAGGTATTCCCCATTCAGCCAGTCGAGCTTTTTCCGATCAAATACGGCAGGGCTCTTTGTGATTCGATCCAAAGAAAATTGCGCAATCATCTGCTCAGTGTTCAACTTTTCTGTCTTGCCGTCTGAGGCGGACCATCCGAGTAGCAACAAATAATTCCTCAAAGCCTCAGGGAGAATTCCTTCGTCTCGGAAATTGGCAATCGACGTCGCTCCGTGGCGCTTCGAAAGGCGCGTGCGGTCAGGTCCGAGGATGGTGGAGAGGTGCGCAAACTCGGGCGGCTCCCAACCAAAGGCTCGGTAAAGGGCAAGCTGGCGCGGCGTGTTCGAAATGTGGTCGTCGCCGCGAATGACGTGCGTGATTTCCATCAGATGGTCATCCACCACGGCGGCGAAGTTGTAGGCGGGCAGGCCCTCCGAGCGCACCAGGATGGGGTCACCGATGACTTCGCCCGAAATCGTGGTGGGTCCGTGTACGCGGTCGATCCAAAAGAAGCTGCCCTCCACAATCTTCAGGCGGATTGCCGCGGGTGCTCCAGCGAGCTTGCGGCGCGCAGCCTCTTCGGGCGGAATCTTCCGGCAGCGCCCGGAATAGCGCGGCTGGCGGCCCGCCTTCAACGCTTCCTCGCGCTCGGCCTCGAGTTGCTCTGCGGAACAGAAGCAATAGTACGCGTCTCCCCGGCTGATGAGCTGCTGCGAATGCTGCGCATAAATCTCGCGGCGTTCCGACTGGCGATAGGGCGCAAACGGTCCGCCCTTGTCTGGCCCTTCGTCCCAGTCGAGCCCGAACCATTGCAGGTCCGCAATTAACTGGCTCTCGTATTCGGGCTTTGAGCGCTCCGCGTCGGTGTCCTCAATGCGCAAGATGTTGGCACCGCCCTGATGCCGCGCGAAGAGCCAGTTGAAAAGGGCAGTGCGCGCGTTCCCCACATGCACGTAGCCGGTGGGGCTGGGGGCGAATCGGACTCGAACTTTGGACATGAACCTCCTGTCTATCGTAAGAGTTCAAAGATAACATAGACCCATTAAAGGTTAAGGCTTGCGGCGGGCTAGTTGATATAAAACGAGGCTGAGTCCGGGAACGTCCTCGAAGTCGTGGCCGTTGCGGGTCAGTAATCGGCAGGAGTGCTGCACAGCCTGGCTGGCAAGCCACAGGTCGTGAACCCGGTATCGATGCTGACGGCCCCTGGCTTTGATCTGTGCGGCAAGGCTTCCGAAAATCACGCCCGTCGCGCCGTCGATTTGCAGAAGCGGCTTTCGCTCCAGGAGCTGAAGAGCAGCCAGCCGCCTCATACGCGTCGCCGGATTGCGCGTAACTTCCGCTCCAAAACGCAATTCGGCGAGGGTGACCGGTGACATGAAAACATCGTCGCCCTGCGTGAGCGCTTCGACATCAGCCGGAGCAAGCAAGCCTTCGTGGACATCGATCCACACGCAGGTATCCATCAAGAATGCCATGGATTACGAATCCCCTTGTCGAGTCGGCCGCCCTTCCAGAGCCCCTTGCGGCTGTCGGTTTCCCATGCTGCCGCGGTGTCAGGCGGAAGGGTCCGATAAAGGT
>JASHTO010000757.1 GCA_030040515.1 Terriglobia bacterium | reverse complement strand
CATAAGAAAGGTCAAGGAACGTCCCGCAATGGCCGCGACTCGAACGCCCAACGTTTGGGAGTAAAGCGATTTGACGGCCAGTTCGTATCCGGCGGGTCGATTTTGGTCCGCCAACGTGGCACGCGTTTGAGGGCAGGTGAAAACGTGGGTCTCGGCAAAGATGACACGCTCTTCGCCAAGGTTTCCGGCGTCGTACGCTTCGAAGACAAAGGCCGCCTGGGCCGGTACGTCAGCATTCTGGTTCCCTCAACCAATTAAGGATCGGGAGATCGGATGGGCAAATCGCCGGTCCGGTATGTGTTCCCTCCGTCGTCTGATTCTGCTCGCCCCAATTGCCGATCATCGAAATGTTCATCGACGAAGCCAAAATTCATGTGGCCGCCGGGGGAGGAGGAAACGGCTGTGTGGCATTTCGGCGTGAGAAATTTGTGCCCCGCGGCGGGCCCAGCGGTGGCGACGGGGGGCGCGGGGGAGACATTATTTTCGAAAGCGATGCGCATGTGAACACCCTGTTGAAATTTCGTTTTAACCCGGAGTTTCGCGCCCCCCGCGGCGGGCACGGTGAAGGTTCCAACCGGCATGGCAAGGATGGCGCGGACTACACTGTCGCCGTCCCCGTGGGCACGGTGGTCTACGACTTGGCGAATGGAGAAAAACTTTGGGATTTTGACACCCCCGGCCAAAGACTGGTGGCCGCGCAAGGTGGCCGTGGAGGGCGGGGCAACGCCCGATTTGCCACTTCCACCCATCAGGCGCCACGCCGGGCGGAACCGGGCACACCGGGCGAAGTGCGAGATCTGCGCCTCGAACTGAAATTGCTCGCAGACGTTGGATTGGTGGGCTTCCCGAACGTCGGCAAATCTACGTTGATTTCCCGGCTCAGCGCGGCGCGCCCGCGCATTGCGAATTACCCCTTTACCACCCTGGCGCCATGCCTGGGAGTCGTGGGACTTGGTGGTGATCGGTCGTTTGTCATGGCGGATATCCCAGGCCTCATTGCCGGGGCGCACGAAGGCAAGGGACTGGGAATTCGTTTCCTTCGGCACGTCGAGCGCACGCGTTTGCTGCTCCACTTGATCGATGTGGCTGAGGATTCAGGCCGTGACCCGGTGAAAGATTACGACGTCATACTGAACGAGCTGAGAAGTTTCAGCCCCGCCGTGGCGGCCAAGCCCATGATGCTTGCGGCCTCGCGCATTGATGCCGTGGGTGAAGGCGATCGCCTCGCACGCCTGCGGGCATTCTGCGCCGCACGCGGACTGAGTTTGCAGGAAATTTCCTCCGTCACCGGCACCGGCCTGGAGGAATTGAAAGAAGCCGTTTGGGCAAAGCTGGAAGAAATTCCGAAATCGGGAAACAGGGAGATCGGGTGAACATCGCAATATTCGGCGGAACGTTTGATCCCATTCATGCCGGGCACTTGGCGGCGGCGCGGGCAGCGCAGCGCCGCTTTCACCTCGATCGAATACTCTTCATTCCCACCGGCAATCCTCCCCACAAAACTCATGACCACCTGACGGATTACGCTCAGCGTTTTGCGATGGTGGCTTTGGCCTGCACCGGCGAGCCACGCTTTGTACCCTCCACCATTGAGGCTCCCACGGCTGATGGCTCGCCGCACTATTCCATCAAGACGGTGCGAGCGGTGCGGCGTAGGCTGCGCCAGCACGATCGATTGTTCTTTTTGGTGGGGGCGGATGCCTTTCTGGATCTGCCACACTGGAGGGAATTCCGCCGCCTGCTCGATTCGGTGGAATTTATTGTCGTGTCGCGGCCCGGCTTCGAAGTGAATGCGCTTCGCCAAGTCCCGCCTCCAGACTTGCTGCCGGCGAGGCGGCTTCCCCAAGATGCAGGTACTCTTCGTCTGCGCCACGGGGCGGTTCACCTGTTGTACGACGTGGATGCAGCCGTGGCTTCGCGGGACATCCGGCAGGCAGTTCGCGCCCGAAAACCCATCTCGGGCCTTGTTCCCAAGCTTGTGGAAGAATACATTCTGAAGGAAGGGTTGTACACGGGCCGTTCCCCCGCGAAACATTTACAACGATGACACCGCAACTTCGCGAAGCGATCCATGCGGCACAGGATCGCAAGGCTTTGGATATGCGAATCCTCGACATGGAGGCGGTCTGTTCGTTCACCAGCAATTTTCTGATTTGTAGCGGCACTTCCACACGTCATACCCAGGCCATATGTGACGGGATTCTGGAAAGGCTCAAAAAGTCCGGGTACGCGCCCACCCACGTGGAGGGCTATTCGAAAGCGGAGTGGATCCTGGTGGATTATCTTCATTTTATTGTCCACATTTTTGTCGAGCGTGCCAGGGAGTTCTATGACTTGGAGCGCCTTTGGAAAAACGCGCCAAGGATTACGATCACTGACGGAGATGAAGTGTAGGATTTTTTCACCAGGAAATGGGGCGGTCGACAAAGGCCCATCCTGTTTAATCGGAATCAAAGCTTACTGGCGTTGATTCGTGGAATCGCCAATTGATGCGTATTCGAATTCTCTGGGAGGGCAAGACCAAGGATTTGCACCTGCGAGCAATTCAGCATGATCTCGCCGGGCGCATCGGGCATTTCGCTGCCTTAAGCGTGGAAGAACTCCCACCCCCGCGTGGAACCGGCCGAGCCCGCAAGTCTGGTTTGACGTCTGCGGAGCGTGGCCTGCTGGAAAAGCTGCGCGGCGCAATCAAGGTTCTTCTGGATGAGCGCGGGCGCGAGCGGAGTTCGCACGAGTTCGCGCAATGGCTGGGTCAGGAAGCCCTGCGGGGCTCGCGGGAGCTGGCTTTCCTGGTAGGTGGGACGGAGGGTTTTTCCTCGGCATTTCGAGGTGAGGCTGATCACCTGATGGCACTCTCACGCATGACATTGACGCGCGATTGGGCGCGCACCTTATTGCTCGAGCAGATTTATCGGGGATTCACCATTCTGCACAACTTCCCCTATCATCGTTGACCCGAGTGGAAGTTTTCTCGCTGGCGGCTCGAAAAGGTTTGATCATCGTTCACACTGGGTCCGGCAAAGGGAAAACCACAGCGGCGCTGCGAGCCGCGGGGCAGGGCCTGAAGGTCTTAATGGTACAATTCATTAAGGGTTCATGGCATTATGGCGAGTTGGATGCGGCCAAAATGCTGGGCAACGGCCGATTCAAGGTTTTGCCCATGATCGCGGAATCGATAATACGACGGCCCGATCTTTATGACATGGTTTAGCAAACAGAAACAGCCGCTGGAAACACCGAAGGAGAAGCGCGTTCAGACGGAAGGGTTGTGGGTGAAGTGCGAAAAATGCAAGCAAATCCTCTGGAAGAAAGACTTGGAGGCCAACTTGCAGTGCTGCCCGAAGTGCGGTTTTCACTTCAAGCTCAGTGCCCGCGCGCGGCTGGAGACGCTGTTTGACGACGGCCGCTATACCGAGCACGACGCCCGGCTGTCCTCGACGGACCCGCTGCAATTTAAGGACACCAAATCCTACCGTGACCGGTTGGAGAACGCGGAAAAAGCCACGGGGATGAAAGATGCGCTGCTAACCGGCGAGGGATTGATGGAAGGCAAGCCCGCCATCGTTTGCGCGATGGAATTCCAATGCGTTGGCGGAAGCATGGGCGCGGTGGTTGGAGAGAAGGTGACACGCGCAATCGATCGCTGCATTGAACAAGGCCTCCCGCTGGTGATCATTTCCTGCTCGGCGGGGGCGCGCATGATGGAGGGCGCCATCAGCCTGATGCAAATGACCAAAATTTGCGCGGCTCTGGCGCGTCTTGATGAAGCCCGAAAACCCTACATTTCCGTGCTCACCGATCCTACCACGGGGGGGGTCACCGCCAGCTATGCGATGCTGGGGGACTTAAACATAGCCGAACCGGGCGCGCTGATCGGATTTGCCGGCCCCCGGGTTATCGAGCAAACCATTCGACAGAAACTTCCCGAGGGCTTCCAGCGTGCAGAATTTCTCC
>JASHTO010000756.1 GCA_030040515.1 Terriglobia bacterium | reverse complement strand
TGGTCGTAGATCGCCTCGGCGATCACCGCCGGCTCGCTCTGGACCTTGGCGTACAGCCCTCCCACGATTCCCTGTAGTTCCGTAAACTCGTGGACCATCTGCGTGGTCAGGTCGCATTTGCACAACTCAACCGCCTGCTCGATCAGGCTCTCCGTCTCACCGGTGAATTCCGGGTGATTTTCCAGCTCATCGCAGACCCTTGCGGCGAGCACCTTCATGCGCTTCACTTTGGCCGCGTAACTTCCGAGACTTGCGCCCAGCTCCGCTTGATAGGTGACCCGTTCGAGTTGCGGCCCGCGCTCGGTGAGGGGAACGGCCTGGTCGGCGCCCCAGAAGAACTCGGCATCGCGGAAGCGCGCCGTCAGGACGCGCTGGTGCCCCTGGCGAATCAGGCCCTTGGGGTCAGAATCCATGTTCAGCCCGGCGATGAAGTGGGACGCAAGCTTGCCGCCGGTCGTTTCCACGGCGAAATACTTCTGGTGGTCGCGCATGACGGTTATAAGAATCTCGCGCGGCAGGTGGAGGAAGCGCTCGTCAAAATCGCCGCGCAGGGCGCGTGGCCACTCGGTGGAATTGGCGATCCAGTCGGCCAGGGCTTCGTCAGGGACGATGCGCAGGCCGGTCTCGGCGATCGAGCCTTTGGCTTCCTTCAGAAGGCGCTCACGGCGCTTAGCAGCATCAATTTCCACATGCGCTTCATTCAATTTCTTCAAGTAATACTTGAAACCCTGAATCTTGATGGGTTTCTGGCTCAGGGCGCGGTGGCCGAAGGTGAAGTTGCCCGACTTGACGCCCAGGATTTCGAGGTCGATGACCTTGGCTTGTTTCCCCTCCCCCAGCAGCGCCAGCACCCAGCGGATGGGGCGAGCGAAGCGCGGGTCGGACTTGGCGCGCCAGTACATGCTCTTGGGAAAGCTCAGGCCGAGGATGGCTTGCGGTAAAATCTCCGCTAGGATTTCGCGCGCGGAGCGGCCGGGAGTGGTCTTCTTAAGGGCGAGATATTCACCCTTGGGGGTCTGGGTGCGAACCAGGTGACTGACCTGTACCGAGTTTTTCTGGGCAAAGCTTTCGGCGGCACGGGTGAATTTACCTTCGGCGTCGATGGCCACCTTGACGGGCGGGCCGAGGATTTCCTCCACCTTGTCCGACTGGCGGGCGAGGATGGCGGGGATGTGGACGATCAGGCGGCGGGGGGTGGAGTAGGTTTCAAGCGCTCCGTTCCCTGCGTTCTGAGCTGTCGCCGCCCATGTCGACGCGTCGACATTCGCAACCAACCGCGCTTCCCTCAGCCCGGCGAGCACGCGCTCGCCCAAGCCCTTCTCGGCATCGCGCAGAAAGCGCGCGGGGATTTCTTCGCAGCCGACTTCCAGAAGCAGGGGGTGCGTCGCCGGCGGTTTTTCTACAGCCTTCTTCGGTTTGGATTTCGCATTATTCATTCTTGGTCCTGAAATGCGTCGCGGCATGACCCCCCTGGCACAATTCAGTCACGGAGGTGCTGCAAACAAACCCGAAAACACCTCTCGCCAAGGCGCTAAGGCGCAAAGCACCACGAGAATACCGGCAATCCCTTTGGCGAACAGCCTCGCGCTTTGGCGCCTTGGCGTGAAATTGTTTGCTCTTTCACATCCTCCGATCCCCTACCATCAGTAGGCGCTCAAGCTCAAACCTCCTGCCTCTCCAAAAATATCCCTGCCACCTGCGTCGCCAGCTTTCTTACCCTGGCAATCAGCGCCACGCGCTCGGTCACGCTGATCGCTCCTCTTGCGTCGAGGATGTTGAACAGGTGCGAGCACTTCAGCGTCAGGTCGTAGACCTTGCGCAAAGGGAATCTTTTCTGACTTAAAGTTAAACTTTCATTTTCAGCCGTATCTATAGCGTTTTTCTCAGATTCACTTGAACGCTTGACATGCGGAAAAGTCGCCAGCAGGCGCACGGCTTCGCCTTCGTAGAGGTTCAGAATCTTGCGGCAGGTTTCGGCGTCGGCCGCCTCAAAGTCGTAGACGGAAAATTCCAGCTCCTCCGTCTGGCGCATGTCGCCGTAAGTTACCGAATCGTTCCAGCGCACCTCGTAAACGTTGTTCACGTTTTGCAGGAATGCGGCGATGCGCTCAAGGCCGTAGGTCAGCTCGACGCTGATGGGTTCGAGGTCAACTCCGCCCGACTGCTGGAAGTAGGTAAACTGGCTGATCTCAAGCCCGTCGAGCATCACCTGCCAGCCGATCCCCCAGGCTCCGAGCGTAGGGGCTTCCCAGTTGTCTTCCTCAAAGCGGATATCGTGATGGCGGATGTCGATGCCGATGGCACCTAGGCTTTGCAGGTACTTATCCTGAATATCCTCAGGTGGAGGTTTCAAAATCACCTGCATCTGCGTGTGCTTGAGTAGTCGATTGGGATTCTCGCCGTAGCGGCCGTCGGCGGGGCGGCGCGAGGGCTGGACGTAAGCCACCTTCCAGGGCTGCGGACCCAGCACGCGCAGAAACGTCTCCGGGCACATCGTCCCTGCCCCCACTTCCACGTCGTAAGGCAGGGCGATCACGCACCCCTGTTCAGCCCAGAAGGAGCTCAATTGGAAAATCATGCCCTGAAAGCTCAGGCCTTCCGTTTTGCGCTTCAATTCAACTTTTCGTGGCACGATACTTTGCCTATTCGGTCTAATGACCCCAACTCCCCCTCCCCCTCTTCCCTCTCCCTCGGGGCGAGGGAAGAGGGGAGAAGGGGTGATCGGGGTCTCTTCGACCCGATTAAAACACCACGTATTCCTGACTCCCGGAACCGTCAAACTCTGGCTGCCACCCGGGCAGAGTCGGGGGATCTCCCAACTGATTAGACTTCTTCTTCCATCATCTTCCTCGAAATCAGCTTCTTTTCCGTGTGGTTTTCGATGATCTCTTCGAGAAACAGCCGCGCCTCGCGGGTTCCGGCGGGGGGCGTTTCCTGGAACCATTTCTCGAGCGGCAGGCGGCAGGCGGTCTGCACCATGGCCAGCGTTGCCGCGGCGATTTTCGCAGCTCCGGGGGGCTTCGAGTCGCGGCAGAAAAGGCCCTCGTACCCGCTTGCATAGTAACCGCCTTCTTCCCCGAGGGCGCGACCGCAATCCGCGCAGGCGTCAAAATCCGGCAGAAAACCGCCCAAACGCACCATCCAGTAGTCGAAGTAAAGCAGCGGGCGGTTGACCTCGTTCGAATGCTTCAAGGCGCGCAGCACGGCCAGCAGCAGGCGAAAGACCCGCTCGTTCATTTCGCGCTCGGGCAGCAGGCGCTCGCCCACTTCCGCCAGGTACTGCGCGGCGAGTTGCACACGATAGTCCTTCTGCATATCGAAGAAGGACTCCAGCAGCTCGACCGAATTCAGGTGCAGCAGGTCGCGGTTTTCGCGCTCGAAAATCCACAGGCGAACGTAGCTGAGCGGTTCGAGCGTGCCGCCGTAGCGGCTTTTGGGCCTCAACGCCCCGCGCGCCACTGCCCGCAGGCGGCCCAATTGCCGCGTAAATAACGAAGCAATCTTGTCGGCTTCACCCAGACGGTAGGTTCGAAGGACGATGGCTTCGGTTTCGCGCAGAGGCATGCGAATGTCGACGCGACGACAAATGAAAAATGTAACACACGCGATGGACCGCGTGAAGGGAAAAGTCTCTGCTGGTCATTTGTCCGTAAGTTATGCAACTTTGGCGGTCGAACCCAAGCCCTGTGGAAATCTCCCGGACTTTAGTGGAAATCAGATTATGTTAACCGTAGCGCACCTTGACAAGATATTATCAGACGCACCTGTGGAAGATGCCTCTGCCATCGCCCTGCGGCCCAAAGCCGTCTTCGGGTGACGGGTCGTGGCCATGACCAACCACAGGCTGGAGCAGGTGCGAAAAGCAGAAAAAACACCTCACGCAAAGGCGCCAAGGCGCAAAGCATCGCAAAACAAGCCATCTCTGTTTTGTGTGACTTTGCGCCTTTGCGTGAAATTGTTTTTCACATCTTCGGAAGCCCTCGCGCCACGGCAGCGCTTCCCTGCCCTGCTTGTCTGAAATCGGGAATCGGCATAGACCTCAGCGCCCGCTGTTGATAAGATGTCGCCGTTTTTCGCGGCCCGGAGATTTGCCGGGTACCGCTTTCAGGCGGTAGTCGATATCTCGGAAGTGGACAAGCACACCTCCCCACCTACGACCTAGCCTCTACCACCTGCCAAAAGGGGGCGCTGGATGATTGCCGATCAACGTACCGGCATTGCCTGTGGCGGCAACTGGGTGGTTGACCTGGTGAAAGTAATCGGCCACTACCCGCAGGAGAACTCGATTGCATACATCACCGAGGAGTCGCGCGGCGGTGGCGGCCTGGGCCACAACGTGACCATCAGCCTGGCGAGGTTCGACTCGACGCTGCCGCTCCACGCGCTGGGGATTCTCGGTAACGACTCCTACGGCGACTACCTGGTGGCAGAATGTCGCCGCTTCCCCAACGTGAATGTCGACCAACTGCGCCGCACCGACCGCGACGCCACGGCCTACACGGACGTCTTCAGCGTTAAGGCCAGCGGACGCCGGACGTTTTTTCATTACCCCGGCACCAACCGCATCTTTGCCGCCGAGCACATCGACCTTGACCGCCTGCCGGTGCGCATGTTCCACCTGGGCTACCTGCTGCTGCTCGACGCTCTCGACCTGCCCGACGCGGAGTACGGCACCGCCGGGGCGCGCTTCCTGGCGCAGATTCAGGGCTGCGGAATCCGCACGTCCATTGACCTGGTTTCGGAAGACAGCGACCGCTTCCCCAAGATCGTCCCGCCCGCGCTGAAGTACACCGACTACTGCATCATCAACGATTGGGAAGCGGAGAAACTGGCCGGAATCCCGCTAAGAAAGGGCGGCAAGCTGCACCCATCAAGCCTCCCGCAGATTGGGGCGAAGATTCTCGACTTTGGGGTCCGCGACCTGGTGGTGATTCACTTCCCCGAGGGCGGGTACCTGCTGGCTAAGGATGGCACGGAGATTCTGCAACCCTCGCTAAAGCTCCCTGACGACTACATCGTGGGCGGCGCGGGCGCCGGTGATTCGTTTTGCGCAGGGATTCTTTATGGCTTGTACCAGGGCTGGAGCCATGACAAAACGCTGCGCTTCGCCAATTGTGCCGGGGCCATGAACCTGAGCGATTTAACGACCACGGGGGGAATCCAATCGTGGCAGGAGGTCTTTCGCATGGAAGAGCGATTTCCCTATCGAACCAGCGTCGCATAACAATTGGCGAATCCATTCGGCAATCCCAGGGCTCTACCTGCGCGGGAGCCGGCGTTTGATGTGGTCAGGTCTTAACGACTTGCGCACTTTCAGGCAATCGAAACGATCCCTCACCCCAACTCCCCTCCCCCTCTTCCCTCTCCCCAGGGGAGAGGGAAGAGGGGGAGGGGAG
>JASHTO010000755.1 GCA_030040515.1 Terriglobia bacterium | reverse complement strand
AGAACCCGAAGCAGGCAATGCAGAACTTCACGGACACCCTCGCACAGATCGTGAAGGTTCCTAAGTCTGCTGTTGAGAAGAAACGCAAGCGAGCGAAGGCGAAGTACAAGAAGAAACGCGGCCTCTAGTTAAGCTGCTTCGGCTGTCATCGGGTAAAATTCGGGTAATGGTTACTCAGATATATTAGCGCCGCAATTAGCTCTAATAATCTTCGTATAGCTTCGAATCTGGTGGCTTGATCAATGCCTTCAAAAACCCCATATCCCCCGTACAACTCACAGGCGTGAAATTCTTCAAATGCGGAAAGTTTATCCGCTGACACAAGCAGTGCCGGGACTGTTCCCACCGCAAGCTCTACGACTTTGAAGTAGTTGTCTTCAATGATAACACCTGACATGACCTGCCATTTGGCAGATTTACTCTTGGTGTCAGAATCATCCAAGTATGCAAGGTGCACGAAGCTCCTCCAACTAAAACGAGTAGTCATCGCACACCTCCGCGACGACGCACCGCTTTATGGGCAACATCTTGCTCTCCCTGTGTGGGCGAGTCAAGTAAATAATTGCCTAAAACAGCTTGTTCAACCGAGAGTTTTTATCGGTATTGGAGGCAGCAGGAATTCGCCGGGTGACCTTTCTCCTCGACACACCTTTTCCTTCTATTCTCATACAACAAGGCGCGAGCCTTGCCGGCGTCCAAGAGCCAACGGGTCACAGCTCGATCCAGGTAACCGTGGGTATTTCGAGCACATAATTCCTGAAGACAATATCGGCTGGGTAGATATCCTCGATACGGGAACAATTCCCCCCAATCCGCAACCCAGCCGCAACCAGTCACTCCGCCTTCTTCTTCGCTGCTCCCCCAAGTCATGGTTGGTGGGCCCACCAGGACTTGAACCTGGGACCAACGGATTATGAGTCCGCTGCTCTAACCAACTGAGCTATGGGCCCTCAATCAGTTACGGACACAGCCTCGGGGACTGTAGCGGAAATTGTAGCGGGTATTTGACGTTTTTCGCTTCCCGCTATGCTGGCGAGGGCCTTTTGGTTGAATGCTTCCAATCGCTGAAATGCTCGCTCCATCGCTTCGGGCGTCAGATGCACATACTTCTGACTGACCGTGACGCGACTTTGCCCCATCGCCCGCATGATCGTGAAAGCATCCGCCCCCACCTATGCGAGTCCCGAAGGTGTGTCTGAGTGAGTGTATCACGAAGTCCTTGGGAAGCCGAAGCAGGTCTCGAATCTTGCAATGGACGTGGTCAATCGACATTAGCAGATAGGGCTTGCCGGTTTGGGAAGGAAACACATAGGGTGAGTCTGTCTGACTGGCGCGGGCTTCCAGCATGATACTTGCCCGTGCAGTAAGGCTCAAATTGCGTCGAGCGTTCTTTGACTTTCCGTCCCTGACATGTAGATAACCGAACCTTGCCCCGTCCGCTGGCGCCAGGTGAACATCTTGCCATTGAAGCTCCAAGGCTTCGCCTATTCGGAGGCCCGTGTCCAAGATCAATAGGGCCAGGTCTCGCAAAGGCTGAGGGGCCTTTGCCAGAGCATTTTCGATTTAAGTGTGTAAATATCCACAAGAATCGAAGAAGTTCGTGCATTGGCTTGCGGAAACGGTATTGAGCAATTCCCCGATTTCCTTCCAGAGCGCCTCGATATCTCGTGCGGCGACCTTGCGGAGCCGCGCCTTGAGTTTGGAAAAGAGCTTTTCGATGGGGTTCAGATCCGGCAAGTAGGGAGGTAAAAATTGCAGCCGGGCTCCACTTGCGGTGATCGCCGCTTCGACTCCTGCTACCTTGTGACTGCTGAGGTTATCGAGGATCACCGTGTCTCCGGGTAGCAGCGTGAGGCAGAGAAATTGACGCACGTAAGCCAAAAACCTCTCGCCATCCATCGGCCCGTCCGTGACCAAGAGCGCGGTCAATCGGCGGCGCAACCCCCCCACAAAGGTGGTCGTTTCCTAATGCCCGTGCGGTGCCGAGTCGAGGCAACGCCGACCTCGGGGTGCCCGCCCAGAGCGGTGCGTCATGCCGGTCGAGGTCCACGTTTCATCGATAAACACGAGCTTTTCGACGGGCATCGTGGGCAGCGCCTGCCGCCACGCGCTGCGTGCCCGCTGCACGTCCTCGCGTTCTTGCTCGCTGGCGCGCGGCGTTTTTTTGAAGGTGAGATGCCATTTATTCAACTGATACCACAAATGGCCGATCTTGATCGCGACGCCCTGCCGGAGGAGGCGTTCGCACAACTCGGCTAAGTTCAACCCCGGTCCCTGTTCGATCCAAACGCGCAGCACGGACTCCATCTCCGCTATCCGCGAACGACGATGGCCGCCGATGCGAAAGCTGGTGCGTTGCCCTGTCTTCTGCTGACGCTCCCGCACCCGGTAAACCCATACCCGACGGACTTCCAGCCGCCGTGCGATCGCCGCCGGGCCTTCTCCCCGATCCAGTGCCCACAGCACCCGGTCCCGCAAATCTTGGGAATAGCAATGCATCTCTGCTGCTCCTTTATCGGCAGAGACATTATCGCACAGAATGTATACACTTAAATCGAAAATTATCTAGCTGTGGATAGAATGTCCCTGTTAATTGGTCGGTGAGCCCGAAGACCATCACCACCTTCCGCACTCGCCTGCTTGAGAGAATGGAATTGACGACTACGGAGGGAATTGATCCGCTATCCCGTGGAAAAGAGTCTGATTGATTGAGTCTGACCGCCTTGTTGCAGGTCAATAGCTGGGCGAGACGCTTGGTTTGCTACAGCTCAGTACGCTCTTGGATAAAGTTTGTGGGGCTTATGCTGTTTGCCGATCATCCAGATGTGAAGAAACGTTTTATCTGGCCACGCCGCAGGAAGGTCGAAGCGCTGCCACAATTGTTCAGTTGACGACTTCACGACAAGCGCGGAACACTTCAGTCA
This sequence comes from Terriglobia bacterium, assembly GCA_030040515.1. Classification (GTDB taxonomy): domain Bacteria; phylum Acidobacteriota; class Terriglobia; order UBA7540; family UBA7540; genus Bog-366. The sequence goes on along the minus strand of JASHTO010000755.1, from coordinate 13,159 downwards.
ACCCCATCCTCACGAAATCTCCAAAGCCGACCGCAGCGCCCTCGACCTGTTCGCCGAGGAAGTGCACTTTCCCTCAACCGTGGCGCAGGCCGTCCGTCATTCCCGTCCGCGCCTTTTCATGGCCTCGACCTAGGCAGGGCAACCATTTCCAAAAATCGTTGATCCGTCAGCTGACGGATGGTCCTCACTATGGTTCGGCGGGGTTGCCGGTTCCGCTCACGGGAATCGTCTGCGTGTTGCCTGGCGCGCCCTCCTGGATCGTCACGATGCCGCTGCGTGTGCCGGTGGCGGCGGGTTTGAAAATAACGTCAATCTTGCAGGAATCTCCTGCCGCGACGCTTTCGCCGCAGTTATTGGTCTGCGTGAAATCCGCGCTGGCGGTGATGCCTGAAATCACCAGTGGAGCGTTGCTGGAATTGGTCAGCGTAATGGTCTGCGCGCGGCTGCCGGTCCCCACGGTCTGAGCCGCGAACGTGAGTTTCGAAGCAGAGAATTTCAGCGCGGGCGAGACCACGCCAGGCGCGGCAGTGACCGTCGCAGGCGCCAGCGGTATAAGGTCCAGGTGCGAGGGAATAATCTCCCGTCCCGGTCCGACTTTGGGGCCTGACGCGCCCCCACCGGACGACGCGGGCGGATTTCCGGATTGCCCGGGTTGGGGCGTGGTGGGCGGAGGTTCAGCAATGGGAGGATTCGGCCCCGCCGTAAATACCACGCCCGTCGCGCTAAGGGCCACGGTTTGCGGACTGCCGGGTCCATTATCCGAAATGCTAAGAGTTCCGGTGTAGGTCCCGGGTCCCTGCGGTTTGAAGGTTATGGAAACGGTGCAGTTTCCGCCCGGGATCAACGTGGTGCCACAGTTGCTTGCGAATGAAAATCCCCCGCTTGCTGTCATGCCTGTGATCGTGAGGGCTTCATTGCCCCTGTTGCTCAGGGTGATCGTCTGGGTGCTGGCCGTCCCAACGACCTGGGGCGTGAAATCGAGCGATGATGGGGACAAGCTCGCGATAGCCTCGATCCCGGTCCCGGACAGGGTGACATATTGCGGGCTGGCGCCGCCATTGTCACTGAGCAGGAGAACGGCGTCGCGAGTTCCCTCCGCGCTGGGCGTAAAGCTCACCACCACCGTGCAACTCGCCCCTGCGCTCAGCGATGTCGACGCGTTGCAAGTGCTGGCGGGGGTGATGCTGAAGTCGCCGGGCGCGGCGGCCGAGGTGCCGTCGCCGCTGAGCGTAAGAGAAGAGACGTTCAAGGGCTGCGGATTGCCCGCGAGGCTCGTGAGGGTGACGGTTTGCGTTCCGCTCGTGGTGCTCACCATTTGGTTGCCGAACAAAACGGCAACGGGCGAAATCGTCACTGCGGTCCCCGAACCCACCAGCGGTGTCAGCACGGCGATGTTGCCGCTGACATCTGTACTAACCAGTTCGGCGGTGCGTGTTCCGCTCTGCACGGGAGCGAAGCTCACGTTGGCCGTACACGTCTGCCCCGGCGGGATGGCGGCGCTGCAATTATCGGTTTCCGTGAAATCCCCCGAGCCGAGAATCGAGAGATTCAGGCTTCCCGCAGTTGTGCCGTTGTTGGTCAGCACCAGACTTTGCAGAGTGGCGTTTCCACCCGAGTCTTCGGGCAGCGAAGACAGGGCGCGAGACGAGCGGAGCACCCGATGCACGGGGACGGCTGATGTACTCACGCCCCCGCTTAGAAGCTGATTCTGAAAGAATAGCGTGCCGGAGGAGGGGATGAACTGGGAGGCGATCAGCGGCGGCGCCATGCCTGCTCCGCTCAGCGGAATCAACTCCACTCCCGCAGCGGAGTTATCGATTATTTCCAGCGTGGCGTTGCGCGTCCCCGCTCCCGAAGGAATGAACTGCACGCCGATACTGCACGCGGCGGGACTCACCATGCCGCCAAAGGTGCTCAAATTGGTGTTGGAATTGGCGGCAGCGGTGGAAAGTTGCGCCACATTCTGTGCCACCTACGCCACCTGCAACGCCGATTGCGACGACTGCGCTGCGAGGAAATAAAAATTCGTGAGCTGCGTGGTCACGTCCTGGCTGGGGTCGGAGACCGTCGGACCCAAGCCATTGGCCACGACCAATTCCGGCGTGGGGATATGGCTGCATCCCCCCTGTTCCGGGGCCAGGCATACCTGCTGCAAGTACTCTGCCCCGGTTTGGCCACCCGTTAGTGCCGCCAGATTGGTGCTTGCCAGATTGCTCTGCGCGGCGTTGTCCAGAATAGAGAGAAGCCCGCTCTGAACTGTGGACGTCCCGGAATTTGTATAGGTGATGGTCCAGGTGCACGAATCTCCCACATTCAGGGTGAGTGGGAAGGGATTGACGCTCGCCTCCGGCGTGCTCACTCCGCTCAGGGTGCAGGCGAGGCTGGAAGCGTAGTAGGACGCGGAGGTTATAGCGGCGTTATAGATCATCAGCGGTCCGGTCGCAGTTGCCCCGCTATTGGCAAGAGTCAACGTCATTGGCGCGCTGGTCGTCCCCGATGGCTGGGTTCCGAAGTCCAATTCACCTGCGCTGAACTGAGCGTAGGGCGCCGTGACGCTGGCGCTGAGTGGCACAGAGAAAGTGCCGGCAACTCCACTCACGCTTGTGCCGACGTTCAGCGTCGCAGTCTCGGGCTGTGAGGCCGCAGGGGAGGCACCAACAAAAGACACATAAAACGGAGCAGTACCACCGGCCGGCAAGGAATCCGGCAGGCCCTGGAATGATCCCTGATTAGCAGAAAAGTCCGATGCGTCAGCACCCGTCGTACCCAAAGATGTGATTTCAAGCGGGTTGCAGGACGTATTCGCTACGGTGAAAGTCTCTAGAAGGCCGGGGGTTGGATTCACGAAATTAACGCTATTCGGTGCAACAATCGGAGAACTTGCGGAATTCGAGCAAACCGGTGGACTCCCGGGAGCCAAGCCAGCTCCGGTGAGTGTTACGGGCACCGCGGCCGCGCCACTGATGGTGAGCGTGGCCGATTCAGGTTGGGTTGTAGAAGGAGTAAAATTGACCGCGATGGTGCAGGTGGCCAGGGCGGCGATGGGGGCGCTCGTGCAGTTGTCGGTTTCGCTGAAATCACCCGCCGGAGTACCGTTGTTCGGTGTAATCGTGATGGAAGAAATGGTCGCAGAATTACCTGGGAGAGAGTGTGCCGTGCAGTAGCCCGCCAGATTCGTGTATGTCAACTGCTGAATGGAGCTCGTTCCGACCCCTTGCGAACCAAAGTTCTGGGTCCCGGGCTGAATCCCGCCAAACGGTAAGTCGAACTGCGAACCACTGTACACCAAGTCATCCGCACATTCAGCCAATAGCTCGGCGTCCGTGGCGGAAGCTGCTGCTCCGGCTGCCGCTGAGGCTGCCGCGACCGCCGCATTGTTAGCGCTGTTGGCGTCGGACGACGCGGCATTGGCGGCGGCAACTGCCGCGTTGGCTGCGGAGTTTGCATTTCCGGCTCGCGAGATTGCCACCCCGGCAAGGATCGCCGATGCACTCGCTTGGCTGAGTGCGCCGATCTCAAGGGCGGTATTGCTGGTGTTGCCCCAGCCGCTTCCGCTGCTTCCCGGCTGCAATGTTAGATTTCTGATGTTGCCGAATCCCGAGTTGGTTCCTGCCTGCTGAAGCTGGCTGGAAGTTGCTTGGGCCTGCTGGACGATGGATTGAACGTTGAGGGCGGAGTTTTGAGTGTCATTGCCCAGTTGCGACGCATAGGATGCCAGGTTAGTAGTCAAAGTGGCCGGACTGACAACGGGAAGGGGCGGCGAGCTGGAGTTCTCATTCAGCACGGAATTCACCACGCACGCCGAACCGGGCACAATATTGAAGTCGCCGGCATTCGGACCCACGATCTGCACGTTATTGAGCGTAAGCTGGGCTGTCCCAAGGTTCGTATAGAGCACACCCTGGATGTCGCTGGTAGTGCCAATGAGCTGTTGTGGAAAGGGCAGCATCGAGGGATTGAGGCTGACGTCCAGAGCCGGCGGAGGCCCCGATGACGTGCCCGTCCCCGTGCCGCTCAGCCCCACCATTTGCGGGCTGCCGCCGGCGTTGTCGGGGAAATTCAGTGTGGCGGATTCACCCGTACTCAAGCTGGGGGTAAAGGTCACACTCACTGAGCAGGTATTGTTCGGCACCACCCACCCAATCGTCTCGCCGCTGCAAGCGTCCCCGCTCAGCTTGAAGTCCGCGACATTCGTGCCTGACAGGGCTAGAGTGCCCATCGTCAAATTAGCATTCCCTATGTTCATCAAAACCACTGGCATAGCCGCGCTGGGCGTGCCGACGGCCAGACTGCCGAAGTTGGTGCTGGGCGGAAGCAAGACTACCGGGGCGGGAGTCGCGGGCGGCGCCGTAGTCCCATTCAGCCAAATCTCCGAAGTCGATGCGTTGGAGGTGTAGGCGGCGAACTGGCCGCTGCCATCAAGAACAGCGCCCGTGACCGATGCCGCGGTGGACTGGCTGCCGGATACGGTCGAGGAAATCACTCCCAGCACGCCCGTAACGCAGGCGGGAGTCGTGGTGACGGCCTGGCCATTCGAGATACACGTGTCGTATAGATAGTCGTACGGGTAGGAGAAGGAAGTGGCAGGCGAGCTTGAAGTAAGCTGGGCAAAGGACAGAAATGAGACAATGCGACCATCAACGGATATCTGCGGCGCAAAGCTGTCGGCCGCGGGAGTTGTCCCTCCCGCCGCCGATGAGAGCAGGACAGGTGTGGCCGGTCCGGCACCACTGCAACTTCCGGAGGATATGGGGACACCGTAGCTTTGGCAGGTGTCAACCAGATAGACCTTCACCGGGTAGGACCCATTGCCATTCGCCGGCTGCGGCAGGTTCTGCGCTGAGGAAGTGAACGCCACATAACGGCCACCCGCAGAGACGGCGATGTCGGGATAGATCTTTCCATTATAGGAGTATGCCACGCCGCTCCTGCCGCTGGTACCGGGATTGCCGGATTGACTCGAAGAAATTCGAATGGTTTTGGGCGTGCACGATGTCCCTTGTGGCGCGCCCACACAGCTGTCGCGCAGGTACACCTGGCTGGAGCCGTCACTGGCCGGGCCGCCGCCCGTAAGGTCGTTCCAGGGCGACGAGAAGGCGACGAATCTGCCATCCGGGCTGACAGCGGGCGTGGTGATGTCAAAGAATTCGGAGTTGTAACTGCCGTCCGCGTTGCCGTTGTTGTCCTGGGAAACAAGCAGCGTTGCCGGCGTGCCCATTGGTGTCCCGTAGCTGAATCCCGTGATGTTAAGGTATGCCTGCCAACTCGTGTCACCCGAACCTCGATTTACCGCCTCGGTGTCGGACGCGAACCCGAAGTACTCTGCGTTCGCGCTCATGGAGAAGCCGCCGGTGATCGGCGTGCCGCCCTGGTCGGTAATTTGAGTAGTTGTTTGGCCCTGCGTATCGCGCAGGAAGACATCGGCTACCTCAGGAGCCTCTGGAGAACCGGTGAAGCAGTTGTAGTCATTGAATGCCACAAACCGGCCATCGCTGCTGATGGCGGGGGGCAAATTTGCTCCGGGAGAACCATACGCTGAGAAGAAGCACGGCGCGCCGCTGGGATTGTAGGCGATGAACTGCGTCGACTGAGTGCAGTTCGCGGGGGGGTTGGGGCCGGCGCAGGTGTTGCGCAGATACAGACCAGAGGCGCCGCTGCTTCCGGTGGGTGAGTTGGGCAGGTTCGAGCTCAAACCACTGCTATAACCTGCGGGGTCGAAAAACGCCACAAACTGCCCGCCGTTGCTGATGGCTGGCAGTCCTGCCGGGGCGGTGCTGGGCTCGGGCGGCACGGAGTTATCCGTCGAGGTGAGGAAGGGCAACGACGAAGGCGGACCCGGCGGCGTAGCCGACTGCCCGCTCAGGCTGATGTTCAAGCTCGGAGTGGTGGGATCATTGTTGTTAATGAGCAGGTTTGTAGACTCGCTGGTTCCGCTCGCCTGGGTTGGCTGGAAATAAAGGCTAACCGTGCAACTCTCGTAGACGGGGAGGGGGTTGTTGGCGCCGCACGTGTCGCTTTCATGGAAGTCGGCGCTGTTTCCGCCCGAAACGATAATGGGCACAATGAACTGAAGCGTCGCGTTGCCCTCATTCTCGATCCGGAACGAAGTGGTCCCTGAGGGCAGACCTTGCGCCGTCGCAGGGAAGCTGATGCCGGTCGCAACCGACGCCGGGACCAACACCAATTGCGGCTCGGGATAATTAGTTGTCGCGGTGGCCGTCGCCGTCTGCGGCGAGGCCGGCAACGCGCTGTTATCGGAGACCGACAATGTCGCGCTTTCCGGTACTCCTCCATTGCCCATCGCCGAGTAGTTGATCGAGACCGTACAGGAGTATGGGGTGTAGGTGTAGCTATACGCCGCGCCGAGCGATGTCCCACAGGTCGTGCTCGAAATGCTGAAGTCCGATGATCCGGAAAGGCTGAAGGTCGGGGTGTTGAAATCGAGAGCCTGATTGCCCGTGCTGGTAATGGTGAAGTTCTCCGTCAGTGTAGAGCCCAGGAGCACATTCCCGAAGCTCAGCAGGCTGGGCGTCACACTCGCGCCCGAGCCGTTCACCGCCGTTCCATTCAGGTAGAAATACTGTGGGCTGGAGATATTTGCCGCGTCGTCGAATATTTCGATCAACGAACTTTCCTGGCCTCCGCCACCCTGCGGAGTCCAACTGACCGTCATATCGCAGCTTGCATTGGGTGAAATTGAGACGGGGGTCAAGGAAATGGTCATGCAGGGCAGATCGCCGGTTGTGCTTCCGGCCTCGTATGGGTACACGGTGTAATCGTTGTAGTAGATGGTGGGGGCTATGTACGTGTAGGCAGTCCGCGCAGCGGTGACGGCCAAATTAGCCCCGGAGCTAGCGGTGTTGTTCACCGTAATGACCTGACTTTGGGTGAAAGAATCAAAAGTCGGCGGAAAGTTAATCGTGCCGCCTCCTGGCACAGACGACCCTGTCGGCCCGTTGAGCGTAAACGTAAGGTTTGGGCCCGCGGGCGCCTGCTGCGGCGCCAACTTGGTTACAAACCAGGTCTGGACACAACTGCCGGTCCCGCAACTCGACTGAGGCGAGCCGGAAGTCACGGGGAAGTTCGGCGACTGCGTCCATCCAGCGGCGTAAACGTTTCCGCTGGAATCGAGTGCCAGGCCGGAAACCACCTCATCCGTGTTGCCCCCCAGGAACGTGGAGAAGAGCAGCTCAGTGCCGTTGGGATTAATTTCGGTGACAAACCCTGTCTGATTGCAGGAATTTATGCTGGAGCACTCGCCCAGCGCCGGGAGAGGATTGAGCAGTGGAAAATCGCCGGCGCTGTTCGTACCCGCCACCCAGGTGTCGCCGTATGGGTCGCCGGTGATGGCGTTGATGGTGGTGCCTTGGTCGGCGCTGCCGCCCAGGTAGCTGATGTAGTTGGTCACGACCGAGGCTGGGGGACTATAGGAAAAGCTGGCTACGTAAGCGTTTCCCGGCCCGGCCCCGTTAATCTCCGGAAATCCGTAGTCCGGCAAGGGCTCGAACGCGCCCGGCGTGACCGGCAAAACGAGAGGATTTGACTCCGGATCGTCCTGGCCAGCCGCGTAGAGATTTAGATTATTCGTTCCCGGCCCAGGTGCTAGGCCCACTGCTGTAATGCCCGCCCCTGGCCCGCCAAGATAACTGGCGTACAGGTACTGGCTGGCGCCGGTGTTCCCCAGATCGAGAAGCGCGACATAGCCGCTTCCCGAGGTTTGGACTGCCTGGGCATAAGATGCGGTGGTGAGCGGCATATCAGTAAAGGAGGTGAGAGCGCCTACAGCGAGGTATGACCCTCCCGTGCTATAACTGGCGAGCGCCTGAACGGAGGCGGAAGCTGCCAGGATGCCGTTGCGCATAGGGCCCTGGCTGCCTCCTACGTAGGCTCCATACATATATCCACTGCCGTCCGGCTCCACGCCGAGAATGAAGCCGTCTTGGCAAGTGGTGGGACAGAGCAAGGGCGGCGCGTTCTGAGATATCGGAAAATCGTTGTCACCGGTGTTGTCGGTGCCGCCCACGTAGGCATTGCCCGAGGAATCGGCCGCCACGGCGTAAATGATCATGTCCGACGCGCCCAAGTAGGTGGAGTATTCAAGTTGGCCGGCGTTCTGGCCCGTGCCATAGAACTTGCACAGATAGTTTCCCGAGACCGTGGTCTGCAAGGCCCCTGAGGGACCTTCGGTGGGGAAGTCGATGGCGTTGGTCTGCCCCGTGACGTAAATGTTGTCATTGGCGTCCAGCGTGCCGATCGCGGTGCTCTCCGGGCCGACTTCTCTTATGCCGTTCTCGGTAGCGCCCCCAAAATAAGTGGCGAAGGTCAAAGCCGTGCCTGTGGCGTTGAACTTCTCAATGTAAATGCTTTGACCATCGCAGGTGGTGTTTCCTTGCGGGGTTCCGGCGGCGCAAGTGGTTTGGGTCGCGTTGGCGGTGGTTTGCAGCACTGAATTGAGGGTCACACCCACCAGCACCGCTTCGCCGGCCGAATCGACATTCAGTGTCGGCCCATTCGTGGTACTCATTGCTCCGTAAAGCACCGAGTAGCCGCCCGTGGCCGAGTAGGAGTAGCTGAGCGTCGGGTCAATCACCAGCGGCAGCGTGTGGTCGTAGTCGCCGAGCGTGAAGCCGATTTCGCGGGGATGCGGTTGCTCTCCCGCGCCGTCCTCCGCTGCCAGCATCACAAAGCCGCCGGCAACCTTTCGGCGTTTTCCGTCGACAACCTGGTAAATCTCGGGCCGGCCCAGCAGCACGTGGCGTTCGGTTGCTTTTGCAGCGCCAGGCGCGATCGCAATCACCAGATTGCCGTCGTCATCCAACCGCAGGCTTCGCGCGCCGTCGATTGCCAGGCGGATCTGGCCGGGATCGGCGCCCGGTGCAATGACCAGATCGTTTTCCAGAGCACCCTGCTTCCCGTAATAGCGCAGGCCAACGCCCGGATAGACGTCCTCGTAAGTGACCTCGGAGAAATTGGGAACATTCGTGTGCCAGTGCTGCGGATCGTTGCCGATATAATAGTTAGTGACCGACTCGAGCCTGTTGTCTCCGCGTGCCGCCGCGTGCCGCGCGCCCACTAGGTGCAATTGCAACGTGTCGTCAAACTGGCCGTTCGGCCGAAGCAGTCGGAGCGTCGCATCCGGCCCGGTCAAAAGCAGCGTGTAGCCTAATCCGCGTGCGAGGAATTGCACTCGCGGGTCAGCCTGGCCGAGGTTGGCCTCAAAGGCGAGCGGCAGGCGACCGTATGCGACCGGCAGCGGGTGGGTCGCTTTCGGTTGGCCGCTGGCCAATGCAGGCGGGTGCAAGTCCTGTGCCGGCGCGATGTGTGGTGCGAGCAGCAAACCCGCCACGACGGCGAAAGCCCGAGCGGCTATTCGCTCGCGACGGCTTATCGTATTGAAGGCCGAGTTTGTCATTTGGCCTGCTAGGCGGAAGTCGCCTTGGAGTGCGGCCGCGAAGCTGCCGCCTTGGCTGCGGCCCTTTGCAGACGGTGTTTCATACGCTCAAGGGAATGTCACGTCGCTCGCCTAATGGAAAGCGGCAGCTTCGCGGCCGCACTCCAAAACGCTTCGCGAACCCCCTGTGGACGCCCGAGGGCCGCCCCTAAGCTTTCTCACGACGAAAAACTAATCACCACCGTAGCTTGAATAGTCTGCCCCGCACCAACGGGTATCGATGTCGCAAGCGGCGTTGCTGTTATCGCTGGGGTTATCGCCGTGAACAGCACTGTGCCAACACCACCGCCAGGCGCCGGAATGCTCTCATTGATAACGAGGTATGGTGGGTTTCCCTGTGGCGCCGGGCCCTGGCACGCAGCGATTGTTGTACTGGGTGAACAAATGTAGCCCGTTACTGCCACACCGCTTATCGACGCTCCGCTGGGCGCACTGCTGGATACGTTGTACGTCCCCGATAGTGTTAAGAGCGGGCTACCTGGGTTGGAAGGTGTGCCGGTGTTGCTTGAAATGGTCAGCGTGTCGGAGCAATTTGCGCCGACGTCCGTGCACATGACAAGGTCGGTGTGCTGTCCGCTCACAAGAAACGTTTCGTTTAGAACTGGCATGCCTCCGCTGGAGTTGGTGACCGCCATGGCGCTACCCGCCACGACGATCGCGCAGGTCGCCGGAAACCCGCTGAGGGTATTGAGGGGGCCTAAGGGGCAAGCAGTTCCACCCAGCAAAATCGCCAGTCCGCCTGGCGTGGCGTTTCCTCCCAGAAGGTTGGATAAGATCGGTGCGCCGTACGCAAGGCTATTCTCAAACTCATGATGGCTCACCAGCTTGCCATCCTTGGTGAGGATGTTGATGGTCCAGTGGCCGTGGACCTTAATGCCGGTGCTCATGCCGTTGCTGGCGGAGGGCTTCGACGCCGTCTTCGGCGCGGCGGCCGCGGCAGATTGGGTCGTGGTCTTCGCACCGCCCGGGGGCGATTGCGCGCAACCGGCCGCAGCGGTGGCCAACACCAGCGCCACCACCGCCAGCGCAGCCAGGTTTCGCCGAAAGAACCTTCCAACCGACCCGTCATAAGAAGTAATGTTCATACTTCCTCCTGTTCCGAATTCCTGAACTCGCCGAAGCCTCGAAGTGCGGCGAACCGCCGCGCGCCAGACAGGGATCGCCAGCCAGCCGACGCCTGGGGGCGGCCCTTGCGACCTGCGCCCAAAGCCTTCAGCCGACGGCTCGTGGCCCCTCCCGCCTGGACGGGACAGCCAAATAGCGCGCCCCTCCGCGCAACAGCTTAAAGAAATGATTAAGTCTGCCCGAATCGGCGAATGATCGCGCTCTCCTGCCTTCGGAGTCAATAAACGGCGCCTTAAAGTTTCCTTTTTTTATTCTTAAGACCCCCGATATCCATCCGGCAGGTTGGGTGGTGTGCTATACTCTGCCCACACAAAATTGATCAAATGGCGAGGCGAACTCGCCGCTACCGGCTGGTGCCATGAGCGACTCTGCCACCTTGAAACCGACGATTTCCTTCGGCGGCTACCAGTGTGACCTGCGGTCAGGCGAGCTGCGCAAGAATGGCACGCATGTCCGCCTGGCGGACCAACCCTCCCGCCTGCTGGCTATCCTGCTCGAGCACCCGGGCGAACTCATAACCAGGCAGGAACTCCAGGCGCGGCTGTGGCCAGGGCAATCTGCCGGCGACTTTAATAACGGCCTGAATATTGCCATCAACAAACTTCGTGCCGCCTTGGACGACAGGGCCGAAACCCCCAAATTCATTGAAACGGTTCCCCGCCGTGGGTACCGGTTCGTCGGCAAGATTGAGACGAAGGGTGACGGGAATCAGGAGGCAGTCTGTCAGCCGGCGGAGAGAAGTCAGGAGTCAGCATCCAGGAGCCAGGATTCAGGATCAGGGACCCACGAAAGAACAGCGACTGGCGTTACGCGGTTCCTTCGACGCGTATCCGTGGGAGCGGCGGTCTCCGGGGGACTGTTTGCCCTGTGGTGGTTCAATCCTCTACCCCCTCCGCAGGTGACGCATGTCGAACGCGTGACTCTCAGCTCGCGCATTGATACTCCTGCCAAGCCGGTGATGGATGGCGAGCGGGTCTACTACCTGGAGCGCGATGGCGGGCATTGGAACTTGATGCAAACGTCGCTGGGCGGAGGCGATGGTCAGCGCGTCGAGGCGCCCGGGCCGAACGCTGCCGTACTGGATGTTTCTCCTGGCAATGCCCGGCTTCTGCTGGGAACATTCCTGAAGCGAAGCGACGAGCAGCAGCTTTGGATCATGCCTGCCCCAGGCGCAGGTGCGACGCGCCTTGGCAATATCAGCGGCCATTCGGCGGTTTTTTCGCCGGACGGCTTGAAGATCGCCTACGTTCGTGACCAGGCCTTGTGGTCGATGGAGGCTGGCGGCTCCGGAACGCGTAAGCTGGCTGATCTTCCGGACGGAATTTCCTGGCTGGCGTGGTCACCAGACGGCCGCCGCCTGCGCTTCACGGTTGGCCAACTCTTCAGCAATGCGGAGAATTCTCTTTGGGAGATTTCAAACGATGGGCAAAGCCTGCACCCAGTGCTCCCCGCGTGGAGCCGTCCTGCCTCGGAGTGCTGCGGCGCCTGGACACCCGACGGGCGTTATTACGTCTTCACTTCCATGCACGGCGGACGCATGAATATATGGGCCCTGCGCGAAGGCGGCTCGATCTGGCGGCGTACTCCCCGCGGGCCATTCCAGTTGACCGATGGACCCGATTCTCCGTTTGGCGGCACTCCCAGCCGCGATGGCCGGCACATCTATTTTTATAATGGTTCATGGCGAGAGGAATTGCAGAGCTTCAATCCGCTCACCCGGCAATTCCAGGCTCTTCTCGCCGGCGAGGGCGCCGCCCACGTGAGTTTTTCGCGAGACGGACGGTGGATGTGCTACATCAGGGGAAGCGGCCTGATTCGCAGCCGCGCCGACGGTAAAGGGGAACGAGTTGAACTGATACCACCCGGCTCGGGCGCCAACTTCCCGCGTTGGTCGCCTGACGCCAAATGGATCGCTTTTGGAGCCAGGGGCACTGACCGATCACCCGCCATATATGTCGTGCCGGCCGATGGCGGAGCACCGCAGCCGCTGCTCCCGGGCATGACGGGCATACGCGACGCGGATTGGTCGGGCAAGGACCTGAGCCTGGTGGCGGCGCATGATCTGGAACCCGCCGATCCTGCCGGAATCGAGTTGCTGATTGTGGATTTCGCTACCCGGCGCGCCGAAAAAATCCCCGGCTCCGAGCATCTCGCGATGTCGCGCTGGTCGCCCGATGGGCGCTTTATTTCAGCGACCCAGGACGACCAGAGCCAGCTTAAGCTTTGGGATGTCACGGCAAAACACTGGCAGGTGATTGCACACGGCACAGCGCTTGGATTCAGCGTGTGGTCGCCCGACAGCCGCTACCTGTACTTTCAGGACCTGCTGGGCAAGGGCGAACCGCTGTCGCGATACGATACTCGGACTCAGCGCGTGGAATTGGTGGCGGAATTCTCCGAAATCCTCAAGTCAGGTGTGGACCGCTGCGCGCTCTACAGCATAACTCCGGCCGGAGAGCCCATCCTGGGCCTCAATCGCAGCGCCCTCGATTTGTTCGCCGCGGAAGTGATGTTCCCCTAAGCTCAATACGTGGCCTGATGGTCATAGACTTGACCGCCTCTACTTATGGAAGAGTGGCGCGC
>JASHTO010000065.1 GCA_030040515.1 Terriglobia bacterium | reverse complement strand
CTTCGCCATGGCGATCGCCTCGGCAGGCTGCGGCTACGCGCAAGGCAAGGCGGCGTCTGCGGCATGCGAGGGCCTGGCGAGAAATCCGGGCGCGCGCGCGGGCATTCAGTTCGCGCTCATTCTGGCCCTGGTTTTGATCGAGTCGATGGCGCTCTACACTTTCGCCATCATCTTCATCAAGGTCACTTAGTCGCGATTAAGTTTCCGCATCAACGGGGAGGCTTCGGCCTCCCCTTTTTGTTTGGTGTTGAAGCACTTCGAATTGGTGAGATTGCGGGAAGCGGCCCTTACGAGCTTGCGTGTGGTTCCAGGACCGGCGTCGAAGTGCGCTGGGCTTTCTTGGACGCCGATGCCGCGCGCGTCTCTCGTTCCTTGAGGAGATGTCGCAGCGCGGGCAAGGCCGCTCGAGCCGCGGCTTCTCCGGCCGCCACCAACTCATCGGCGCGCTCGAAATCGTCCCAGCGGGCGTGCAGGACGTCTGGCTCGATCACCAGGTCGCAGCCGCTGCGCCAGTTGGATTGATTGAGGTCCTGGATGATCTGGAACGACTCGCCGACAACCTGGAAGAAATTGGTGGGAGGGGAAGAGCCTCCATTGCCTTTCAGGTGAACGCCGATGATTACGTCCACGTCCATGTCGCGGAGCGCCGCCACGGGTAGTGCGCCGACGATGACCCCGTCCACCAGGCGATGCCCTCGATATTCCACGGGAATGAACAGGCCGGGGAAGCAGCAACTGGCGCGCACGGGCTGAATCAGGCTGCCTTCGCGGAAGGTCACGGCTTCTCCCGTGGTCAAGTCGGCGGCCACGATGGCGAGGGGGATCTTCGTCTGCTCAAACGTGCGGCAGCGGAGCATTTGCGGCAGCAGGGATTCCATCCGCTCATTGGTGGCGAAGCCTAGGCGGGAAAATGTCCAGCGCGCGAACTTGTGCCAGCGAAGCCTGTGAACCGCGGCGATCATTTCCTCGATGGTGCAGCCGCTGGCGAAAGCCGCTGCCGCGATGCTGCCGGCGCTCGTGCCCGCGATAGCGTCAATGGTGATTCCGCTCTCGATGAGGACTTTGAGGACGCCGACATGCGCGATCCCGCGCGCAAATCCACCGCCCAGCGCCAGTCCAATCCGCGGCCGGACGGCTGGCTTTTGAGTGTGGGAAGCCGGAGCACTATAAGCGAACCTGCGGATGCTCCGCACCGCCGAACGCCACGCATCCACCCATTGACCCCGGAAATCTGAGCGCATGGCCTCGCCTCCCGGCCAAATGTCTCAAGTCCTGCGCGCCTCGATATTCCCTTGCAGGACGCCCTACTTAGTTGGATGGTACGCGCGGGGATTCGTTGCCAGAATGGTACGAACGGTATTTTAACTAAGTGGGTATCAACTTTAATCTAATCCGTTGGGAGATCCCCCGGCTTTGCCGGGGTGGCAGTCGGGGTTTGACAGGTCCGGGAATCAGCAAGTCGTGGGCTTTAATCGTTTCGAACGGACCCCTCACCCCAACTCCCCTCCCCCTCTTCCCTCTCCCCAGGGGAGAGGGAAGAGGGGAGAAGGGGTGATCGGGTGAGGGGTTTCTTTCTGAGGGTGGCGGTCAGGCCCCTTTGAGGGGCCAGCCACCGCAAAGCCTCCGGCTTTGCCGGAGGATGATTACTTCAGGAGGGGCATGGAGGCGAGCGAAGTGAGGCCCACGAATTGATTGGGAGCGAGGCCGAGATAGAAGATGCCCAGCACGCTGACGCCGAGGGCGGCGCGCACCGCCCAGGGCAGCGGGGCAGCGGCAGTGTCGGTCTTCTCTTCATTCATGTACATTGCCACGATGATTTTGAAATAGTAGTAGACGGAGACCACGCTGTTCAGCAGGGCGAGGATGGTGAGTCCGACCAGGTGAGAGTGGATGGCGGCGCGGAAAAGGTAAAGCTTGCCCATGAAACCTGCCGTGGTGGGAAACCCCGCGAGCGCGAGCATGAAGACGGTGAGGCACGCGGCCACGCCGGGGCGCTCCGTGGCCAGCCCTTTGTAGTCCTTGATTTCCACCAGCCGCTCATCCGAGCCCGCGAGGTAAGCGATCAGGAGGAATGCACCCACATTCATCAGCGCGTAGGCCGTAAGATAATACAGGACCCCGGAAATTCCCCGTGAGCCGCCTGCGGCGACTCCCACCAGCACGTAGCCCGCGTGCGCGATGGAAGAGTAGGCAAGCAGGCGCTTCACATTGTTCTGCCACAGCGCTCCCAGGTTGCCCACGCACATGGTGAGGGCGGCGGAGATCCAAAGGACTTTCGAGGTGAGGAGGTCCGCCGAAGAGAAGCTTCCCAGGAAGATGCGAAGCAAAATGGCGAAGGCCGCGGCCTTGGGGCCAACCGAGAGAAAAGCGCTCACCGGCGCCGGCGCCCCCTGATACACGTCGGGAGCCCAGATCTGGAAGGGCGCCGTAGAAAGCTTGAAGGCCAACCCCACGAACATCAGGATGAGCGCTGCCTGCGCGAAGGCCGTCCATTGCGAGGCGCCGCCGATTCGCACGCTCGCCCCCAGCAGGTTGGTGGTTCCCGTCAGACCGTAGACGAAGGCGATTCCGTAAAGGAAAAATGCCGTGGCGAACGATCCCATCAGGAAATATTTCAATGAGGCTTCGTTGGAAAGCCGATCATCTCTCCGGTAGCCCGCCAGAATGTAGGTGGCAATGGAGGAAATCTCCAGGCCCAGGAAAATCATGATGAGATCCGTGGAAGATGCCATGAAACACATTCCCACGGTTCCCATCAGCGTCAGGGCGTAGAATTCGCCATGCTGAGCGTGGTCCCGCTCGAGATAATCCATCGACCCCAAAATCACCAGGCCGGCCACCAGCAGAAACAGGTCGATGAAATAGAAGCTGAACTCGTCCGCGGACACGGCTCCGCCAAAGGCGGGCCCCATGCCCGGCCAGGGATAGAGCGAAAGCCGGGCGGTGGCGCCGCCGGCGGCGAGAACTCCCAGCAGGGCCATCCAACCGAGCAGCTTCTTCTTGACGGCGCTTACAAACGGTTCAAGCACCATCACCAGGACCGCGAACACCGAAAGAATAATCTCGGGGAGAATGCGCATCATGTCGACCGGGTGAAAGGTCATCATCGGCCTACCCCCGGATGAGCTGCGGGCGATCGATTCGTTAGAAGCAGCGACTTCTTGTCGAGACGAAACATGATGTTGGTGACGCCCCGGTCCATGCGGCGCAGAAAAGGCTGGGGATAAATTCCCATTCCGATGATGACAATCACCATGACGGTCAGGATCAGCTTCTCGCGCAGGTCGCAATCGGGAAGACGGCGATTCTTTTCATTGGAAATTTCTCCGTAGAAAACCCGCTGGTAGGCCCACAGCAGGTAAACCGCGGCCAAAATTACGCCGGCCGCCGCGAAGGCGGTGTAGGCGGCATGGCGATAATATGAGCCGACGATGATGAGGAATTCCCCCACGAATCCGTTGAGCATCGGAAGGCCCAGGGAGGACAAGGTCACAATCAGGAAAAACGTGCTGAAGACGGGCACGGAGGTGGCTAGACCGCCGAACTCCTTAATCAGCCGCGTATGACGGCGGTCGTAGAGCATTCCCACGAGCATGAAGAGAGCCCCGGTGGAAACTCCGTGGCTGAACATCTGATAGATGGCGCCCTCAATAGCTTCCGGTCGAAGCACGAAAATTCCCAGCACGCAGAATCCCAGGTGGGCGACGGAGGAATACGCCACGAGCTTCTTCAAATCGGGTTGCACCATGGCGACCAGCGCGCCGTAGATGATTCCCACAATCGCCAGGACGCAGATCACGGGGGCAAACTCGCGCGCCGCATCCGGGAAAAGCGGAAGACAGAACCGCAACATGCCATAGGTCCCCATTTTGAGCAGAACCCCCGCCAGAATCACCGAGCCCGCCGTGGGCGCTTCCACGTGCGCGTCGGGAAGCCACGTATGGAAGGGAAACACAGGAAC
>JASHTO010000754.1 GCA_030040515.1 Terriglobia bacterium | reverse complement strand
CCTCCGTATCCTTTATCCCCGGTTTTGGCGATTCCTCGCTGAATTTCTCACTCAACGTGCAAGTGGGGCAGTTTACGGATCAATATCCCGTTCAGAGTGATTTGCGAAAACGCATCGTCAGGAAATTTCAGGAGGCGGGAATCGATATGCCGTTCCCAACGCGCACCGTCGTACTCGACAAGACCACTCAGGAGCTTTTGCGCGGCGATTCCCAGGGTTAGACAGAGCTCGTATGCTGCCGCCGGGTTGGAAATTAATGGCCGCCAGAGTAGAATCTCCTCATGCGTGGAAGTGTCCACAGGCTCGCAGCAGTCATGTCCCTCTTGATGGTTTCTACCTCAATTTCCGGCTCGGTGTGTGAATGGTGTTGCGGGCTGGACGATGCGGCCGGGCAATGTCACGCCGATCGTGCCGGCATGAACTGCGGAGGCGGATGCTGCGCGAAAATGGGGCACGAACCTGCGGGTCGAGTGACGGCGAGGAATGCTTATCGGCATGGCTTTGCCGCCCATTGCGCGTCGCGGGAAATGGGAACCGCTGCCCCGGCCACCGCTCTCGCGGGAAAATGCGAATCGGGAATGTCTCAGCCTTGTGAAACATCCCCGCCCTGCGGTTCTCGCGGATGCACCAGGTTCCTCGCCTCCAAATCCTCTCCCGCGCCCGTAGCTTCGGGCTTCGTACAATTAGCTCCAATTGCGATCATGATTCCCAGGCATGGAAAACTTCAAGCCGGTTTTCTTCGCATGGAAGTTGGGCCGTCGCCGCCCGGCGCACTCCCGTCCGAACGTCCTACCGGCGTCCTTCGAATTTAATTACCTCCTCTAATCCCGGCAAATACCATGAAGCGGGAATCTTGCGCGCTGATTTGTAATCGCGCAGGGCAACGCGTTGTTCCCACGCATCCCGCTTCGCACTCCACATAAGACTCGTACGAAGGGCGAAGGGGAAGAGGGCTTCATGAAAACATTCGGACAAATTGTGCTTATCGCAATGGGAATTCCAGGTCTGGCATGGGCGCAGCAGGTTGCTCAACCGGGTGAATTGTGTTGTATGTCCGCCCTGCAAATGCCCGGAAGCGGAAAGAGTCCGCAGACGGCCCAAACAGCAATGGAGCCGGGTATGATGATGCAAGCCGGCAGCTTCCTTGAGGCGATTACTGATCACGCAAGCTCGGGAACCAGCTCGGAGCCTAATTCCACTCCTATGCCGATGTTCATGACTTCGGTGGGACGGTGGATGCTCATGTTTCACGCCAACGCGTTTGTTGTCGACGAACAGGAGTCGAGCCCGCGGGGGCACGACAAGCTGTTTTCCACGAATTGGTTCATGCCCATGGCGCAGCGCAAGCTGGGGCCGGGCACATTCACCTTTCGAACCATGCTGAGCCTTGAGCCCGCCACCATTACCGGGCGGCAATACCCTTTGCTTTTTCAGCAGGGTGAAACCGCTTTCGGACTTCCTATCGCCGATGGCCAGCACCCGCACAATTTCTTTATGGAAGTCGCGGCGCTCTACGACGTGAAGCTGGGCGCGAACACGCTCTTGTCATTCTACGCGGCGCCGGTGGGCGATCCCGCCATCGGACCGACGGCTTTCCCGCACCGAGCTTCCGCACTTGAAGATCCGCTCGCGCCGCTCGGCCACCATCAGGAGGACTCGACGCATATTTCGGACGACGTGGTCACGCTCGGTCTCACTTACCGAATCGCGCGCATTGAAGCCTCGGGTTTTCATGGGCGCGAGCCGGATGAGCACCGCTGGGGCATTCATCAGGGCCGCATCGATTCCTGGTCCACGCGCTTCACCCTGCAACCCGGGCAGAACTGGAGCGGGCAATACTCTTATGCCCAAATCACCAGTCCGGAGGCGCTCTTTCCCAACGAGAATCAGGAGCGCATGACGGCCTCACTGATGTACAACCGCCCGATTCGCGCCGGAAATTGGGCCAGTACCTTGGTCTGGGGGCGAACGAGGTCGCTGACCGATCACGCGATCTTCAACAGCTACCTGCTGGAGTCAAGATTGGACTTCCGCGCCCGAAACCACGTGTGGACGCGCATGGAGAATGCGGAGAGGTCAAACGAGCTGATTCTGGGAGAAAACCCTCTCCCACCGAACTTTCAAGAAACGCCGATCGGCGACGTGCAGGCCTATTCATTCGGGTACGATCGCGATTTCCATTTCATTCCTGACCTCGCCATCGCCCCCGGCGTGCAGTTCACTGTGTACGGAGTGCCCGATATCCTAAAACCGATTTACGGGTCACACCCCCTGGGCGTGGCAATGTTCCTGCGCCTGAGGCCGTTTGCAGGGCGACACTGATAGATGATAAGGGGATTAAAAACTTGACTGTAAGGCCGCAACTTGGAGTGCGGTAGCGACAGCTACCGCCTTTTCGCCACGATATACGAAGGAAGAATTAAACGGCGGCCATACCGAGGCCCGTCAACAGCCCAGGCGAGAGGTGCTGCTACGAATCGTACGGCACGTAGCTGCTGCTCTCACACTCCAAGAGGGGCCGGAAAAACAGACTTTACAACATATCTTGTTAAATACCCACACCCTCCCGCTTGCGGTATTTTCGGACGTCGTTATGGTCGACGACGGGTTCCTGGTCGCACTCGATAGCCAGGACCGTGGCGGGTTGATCGGGCGTGGAAACGGGCAGGCCCATGAACCGCACGTACTCATCACCCTGTTCGAATTTCACAGGCGTGCCCGAAGCGTACAGTTTCGCGGACAAAACCTTCGCTTGCAACCCGCCAATCGCCACCACACTTTGGGGGTTGAAGAACGGGACCCAATTGGCCGCTAGCGTCTCTCCCGGCCAGAAGTAGACGTGCATATACAGCGTATTTCCGCGCCGCGTATAGTTGGCGTAGTAGGAGTCTTGCGCTGTAATTCGGTCCGAATCGTAAATCGTCGGGCCGTTCTTGTCCATCCACTCGCCCACTTCGGTCAGTACACGCACGGACTCCTCCGGGATCGAGCCATCGGGTTTGGGGCCGATGTTCAAAAGATAGTTTCCCGTCTCGTGCGCGCAGGTTATAAGGTTGCGCACGATGGTTTTTGTAGATTTCCAGTTGTCGTCCGCCTTTTGGTATCCCCAGCTATCATTCATGGTCATGCAAGTTTCCCAGGCGCGGCCGGCCTCAGAGGGAGCCGTAATGTGCTGCTCGGGCGTGGCGAAGTCTCCGGGAAGGCCGTTGCGATTGTTCACGATGATATCCGGCTGAAGTTCGAACACCATTTTGTTCATCTTTTCGGATTCCCAACCTTCGGGAGTGAGCGGCCAGGAAACGTCGTACCAAAGAACGTCGATCTTTCCATACTGCGTCATGAGTTCGCGAATCAAACCATGCGTGTACTCGACAAAGCGCACGCGCGCCGCCTCATCGGTGGCGCACCGCGCGCCGTCGGGATGGTGCCAGTCCATCAGGGAATAATAGAAGCCCACGCGCAGCCCTTCGGCACGCGCTGCTTCCACGTATTCCGCCACCAGGTCGCGCCCGGGGCCCTGCTTGGGAGCGCAATAATTCGTGAGCTTCGTTTCGAAATTGCAGAAGCCCTCATGATGCTTGGTGGTCATCACCATGTATTTTTGCCCGGCGCGTTTGGCGAGCTTGGCCCAGGCGCGCGCGGCATGGGGCTGGGGCTTGAAGTGCTTGGCCAGTTGCTCGTATTGCGCCACAGGAATCCCCTCCACCTCCATGGCCCATTCGTGCTGGCCGATGACGGAGTAAAGGCCCCAGTGAATGAACATTCCAAATCGCGCGGCGTGCCACCACTTCATGCGCCGCTCGCGGTCGGCGATGACTTCCGGGCTTTCCGGCGCCGTGGGTTCGCCATGCGTCTGGCCGCTCACGGGCAATACGCCTGCTGCCGAACCTGCAAGCGCCGTTGCGCCGGTTCCCAGAAGGCGCAAGTGGTCGCGTCGGGACATCTTCGGTGATCTCATTGGATTATGGCTCCTTGGTGTCAGTTGGCCGCCGGGACGGGCGTGCGACGGCCTGCCATCGCCCCCCGAGCAGCGTCAAGAAAATACGACAACTCGCGCCGTAGTTCAAACTATTTGCGAGAGCCTCAGTTTGAATCCGTAGCGGCGGTCTATTGACCGCCGACGGCGCTCATAGAGCGCCGCTACAATTTATTTGGTCGGAGGTTCGGGCTTGAAATTAATGACGTCACACCCGGGCCCATCAACTTCCATCACCCATTCACCCACCCAGACGCGCCACGAATCGGTGACGGGGAGAACTCCCACCGTGGCGCTGCGCTTGGGGATGAGCGGCACCACGCCTTCGGCAAACACGTTGCCGCCCTGGTCCGGCGGATTGCGCAAGCGCACTCTGACGTTTTGCGCATCCTGGTCGCCGAGATTGATCAGGTAGGCGCGCATCATGGTGGGCTTGGCAATGCTTTTCCCGTCCTCATTGAAATTCGGCTCCACGTAGAGAGGCGAAAAGACCAGGGTGGGGTTGGCGTAACGGCGGGTAAAGGTATTGGCGAGCGCCCGGACGTCATCCGGCAAGCCCGCGCCGCTTGCGGGAAGATCAAAGAAATGAGCGCACAAGGCGTCGGCGCGAGTCAGCAGCTCCGGCGTGCCGGCGAAAAATCCCACCCCCGGCGATTCCGGCGCGATCATGCGAACGAAGCGGATCTGCTGCTCCAGTTCCTGGTCTGTCTCGGCCCAGTTTTCGCCGGGATTGCCGCCTTTCCCTACTCCCAGCACCAAAATCGTCTTCGGCAAAACTCCGTACCTGCGCGCTGTCCAGGCTTCGATGGCGAGCGACCAATACTGGCGCGAATTGCCGACGTAGCCTTCCATCATGATCAAGTCGGCTGTGTCGCGGCAGGCCTCTGCCAGAACTTGCGAAATCGGCCCCCGCATTTCGAAGACCGCCAGGGACAATTCCGGTCTGCGGCTTTTCACGCCTCGGAGAATCTGCGCGGCCTTCTGATCCATCAGACCGCCGTAATCGAAGCCGAACTCGTCGATCATCATCACCGGACGGGGGTTTGCGCCCACATCTTGTCTGGTCATGATGTCCACGGCTTTGTCGATGGGCGAGCGCAGCAGGTCGCCCCACCCGTGCCCCACTGCTGCTACCACACCGCGCGGCTGCCATTCCTTCCAGGCGTTGGGTCCGACCGGCCCGATCAATGTCGCGGAGTGGAACTGCTTCAGGTCCGCTCCCTTGGGGCTGTAGGTGAAGGCGATGACTTGCTTCAATCCCAGGACTTTGGTTCTTGCGTGGCGCGCGGCGAGCAGGTGGACCGTAAAGGTCGCGCTCGCCGCCGTCAGCATCAGCGCGCCGGCCACGGCCCCACGGATTGAAGGAAGTTTTGTCAAGGTAAACCAGCGGCAAATCGTCTTCGGCAACCGAGTTTTCATTGTGGCCTTGCGGCGCGCGATTGTCCACCCGCATCTTGACCCGCGTCGCAGGATCGGCAACCGCGTGTTTGAGTCGTGGTAGCATGGGGAGGATTTTGGAATTTTCAGCTTTAACCCATGAAGATCAAAGATGTAAAAACCGCGCGCTTGTCCATTCCCCTCAACCCTCCGCTGGCGGATTCGACGCATCGCCTCGACCGAATCGATTGGATTCTCGTCGAGGTCATGACGGATGGCGGCCTTGCGGGGCACTCCTGCATGCTCAGCTTCGATTACGGCCCGGAATTGCTGATGGGGATTGTGGATCACGAACTGAAGAAGGTCGAGTCCGGGTTGGCCCAGGCGCCTTCTCATCCCGGCGTGGGCCTGGAGTTCAAGCCGGAAGCAATTCGCGAGTACAAAGTCGGGTAAGCGCGGCCCCGCCGGGGTTGCGAGCCGCGTCTTTTCCGCAGCGGCCCCGGCGATTCTGTATTTTGAAAAGGACGACGCGGCGCTGGAATGTGATGCGCCCACTTGAATTGTTGATGACAAACTACGGGTGTGAGGTGATCAGCATGAAAACTTTGATGCTGGCCGCGGTGATGCTCGTTTGTGGAGTCGCATTTTCTCAGGGACCGGAGAGCGACTTCCTGAATCCCCTGGGTCTCGCGCGCCTGAAAGACTACTCCTCATTCCGCGCCTCCAGCGACAATCGCTACGTCTTCAGCAACGATGACAGCAAGCGAATCATGCCGGGTGAGACACTGGTTCTGGCTGACCTGGCAGGGCCGGGCATGGTCACTCACATCTGGGTGACCATCGCCGACAATGAGTTTGCCTGGCCGCGCCTGCTGCGGTTGCGCGTCTACTACGATGGGAAAAAGACGCCCAGCGTCGATGCACCGCTCGGCGACTTTTTCGCGGTGGGCCACGGTTACGAAGCCGACATCAATTCCATGATGGTCCGCGACAGCTCATTTGGGCGCGCGCGAAACAGCTACTGGCCCATGCCCTTTCACAAGTCCTGCAAGATTACGATCACCAACGAAGGCAACCGCTACGCGCGGAATTGTTATTACCACGTCGACTGGAGGAAGTACGAAACTTTGCCCAGCGACATTGGATACTTTCACGCCTATTACCGGCAGGAACGTCCGGCCACCGCAGGTCGCAACTACACCTTCCTGGCAACTCGCGGCCGGGGACATTATGTGGGAACGGTGATGAGTGTCATCCAGTCGCAGATTTCGTGGTTCGGCGAGGGTGACGACCTGTTCTACGTGGACGGCGCGATCCACCCCCAGATTTACGGCACAGGCACCGAGGACTATTTCAATGATGCCTGGGGCCTGCGGTTTGCCTCCGGCCTTTGGACGGGCACGCCCGTGGCCGAAGGCGAGCTGGTGGGCGCGCGGCTTACCGGATACCGATGGCATGTTCCCGACCCCATTCCGTTCAGGGATTCGATCTGGGCGGGCATCGAGCACTCCGGGTGGACCGCCAACCCCGACGGAAGTGTGCGGTCGGGATTCGAAGAGCGCGCCGATTATTTTTCCAGCGTGGCTTTCTGGTATCAGGACGACGTGAACGAAGGGCTTGCCGAGCCTCCCTACGGAGAAGCGCGCCTGCCGCTCGGGAATGCCCGGCAGATTGCCGTTGAAGACTCGCTGAGTGAGATCACGACGGAGAAGGGAACGGCATCCGTACAGCGGGGCGTCGATTGGGGCAAAGACCTTCTCTCCTTCAAGGCGCAGGGCAAGGGAGCGAAGATCAACATTCCGTTTGATGTCGCCGAGACGGGCAAGTACGAGGTTGTCGCGGAGATCGCGCTGGCGCCCAACTACGGTGACTATGAGGCTTTTGTCGACGGCAAGCCCACCAACGTCGATTGGCGCAAGCCCGCCACATCGGAAATTCCGCTGCCGGGGCAGCCGGTTTACCACAATTACCTGCCGGAGATTTACATCGGTGTCGTCCATCCGCTCGGCTGGTTTGACTTCGCCAAGGGGAAGCACACCGTCAGCCTGCTTTGCGTCGGCAAAGACGAGCGTTCTGCCGGATTCGACATCGGAGTGAATGACCTTGTGCTCGAAAGGCTGCCCGCCTCGGCCGGCGCTCCTGAGCCCGCCACCGAAATGCAGTTGATGCCGCAATTGCCCGATTCCGTCCCGCCGGCGCCGGAAGGAACGCCCGTATTTCGGGGGCAGCCCCTCGCCGCTTACCTTGAAAAACTAAGAATGGCTTCCAGTGAAAATCGCGCGGAGCTGATTCGCGCCATCGGAAGTTTCGGTGAGGACGCTGCGCCGGCAACCGAAGAAATTGCATCAGCTCTGCGCGATTCGAATCCGCGCACGCGCGTGCTCGCCGCACTCGCTCTGAAGGCCGTGGGGCGGGGCGCAGTCACTGCGGTTCCTGAACTCATCCGCTCGCTTGGCGATCCTGTTGATTATGTTCGCGCGTCCGCCGCTTCCGCTCTCGGAGCCACGGGCGCCGAGGCGGCGGTTCACCCGCTGGTGGAAAGATTGAGTGCCAAGGGTGAGGAAGGACTGGTGGTTTCCGCCGCGGCCTCAGCGCTCGGAACGATGGGCCCTGCCGCGCACGAGGCGCTGCCCGCGCTCGAACGTCTCCTTCAGATCGCCCACGGGAGCGCCGCCGCCCGCGAAGCCATTTTGAGAATTGAGGGCAAGCCGGTTCCAACCTGGTGGTGAGACAATTTACTGAATCCTGCAAATTCGGGAATTATAGGGTTGTGAGGATTTGACAAATAATTGATACTTGTGGCTATCGGGACTTGTGAAGGTGACTTGCGATGAACGGGACCTCAAGCTATACGAGCCCGGCCGCACACGGGAGCACACATGGCGATCAGGCCCGAGGAAACTAAAATCCTGGTGGCGATCCCATGTTATGGGAACGTCATGAAGACGCCCTTCGTTATCAGCCTCATGCAGCTTTCCCAAAGGCTCCCACACCACGGAATCAACCTCAACATTCTCATCATGGGCGACAGCCTCATACCGAGGGTCCGCAACAACCTTGCCTCAGTCATCCTGCACGACCCGCAGTATAGCCACATGTTGTTCCTCGACTGCGACATCGAGTTTCCCCCGGATGCGATCCTGCACATGCTGGACCTGGAGAAGGACATCATCGGCACGGCATACACACGCAAGAATCTCAACTGGATCAATATCGCTGAAGCTGCGAAGGCCGGTATGGAGCCGCAGAACCTTCCCGAAGTCGGCGGCAACATTGTCGCCGGCTCGAACGAAAACGTCTCGGTGGAGTATGGCAAACCTTTGAAAGTTGCCCACGTGGGCACCGGGCTGATGCTCATCAGGCGCACGGTCTTTGAGCGCATGAGAGATGCCTACCCGGAACTGAAGTACGAACTTGGTGACAACGAGCCGGGCAAGCAGGAGCGCAAGGTCGCTTGGGACTTCTTCGCCTGCATGATCGACCCGGATGTGCATAACTTCCTGTCGGAGGACTACGCCTTCTGCCGGCGTGCAAACGCCATTGGAATCGAGACATGGCTGCTCACCTGCCACCGCACTGTCCATTGGGGTGACTACGGATTCGTCTTCAATATGAACCAGCTTGACCGCCTTGGGCAGCAACCGATGGAAATGGGCGCCCACACCAGAGAGCTTGCGAAAAAGAATGGCGCGAACGACCCCAGCTAAATAGTCCAGCGAAGCATGGCGGCTTTCAAGCGTGGCGCGGCACCTGAAGCGATGGAGCGGGCGTTTGAGAGGCTGAGCGCGGCCCATGAGAAGGCAATGGCCAGCCTGCCGGGAAGCCCAAAGCCCATGCTTTCGGAAACCAATACTGACACTACAACTGACACTAGCGGAGGCTTGGAAGCGGAGAGTCAGAACAAGTCGTTTAGAATCAATCGTGCCGGGGTGGCGGAACTGGCAGACGCAAGGGACTTAAAATCCCTCGGTCCGCAAGGACCATGCGGGTTCGATTCCCGCCCTCGGCACCAGACCTTAGTTCCCAGAAACGCTTTTTATTGCCTTACGGCTTCAAGGTCTTTTTGATGTCGGGACAGCCGCCAGGCTCCTACACGAGGTGACTTCACTCAAACGGGCCGTTTGCATCAGCAGATAATTTCGCTCCGGGATACTCGTCGACCGGTCGGCGGCAAGGCGATAGTGGGTGACGGCGGCTTCATAATCGCCGGCCATTTCCAGTAGATGGGCGCGGACGGAACTGAGGCGGTGATGGTTGGCAATTCGCGCATCAGAGTCGAGGGCGTCAAGAATCTTGAGCCCGCTGGAGTGTCCGCGCACCATGGTGACGGCGACCGCGTAATTGAGTTCCACCATAGGATTGTCGGACATGCGTTTGAGCAGTTCATAGAGCGCCAGAATCTGCGGCCAGTCGGTCTCCTCGGCGCGCGCGGCTTCATCATGGACGGCGGCGATCGCGGCTTGAAGCTGATACGGGCCGGCGGAACCTTTTGCCAATGCCGCGGTCAGCAGCGCGACGCCTTCGGCAATCTCCGCGTGGTCCCACAGGCTTCGATCCTGCTTGGTAAGAGGGATCAATTCTTCGCTCGGACCGGTGCGCGCCGCGCGGCGAGCATCAGTCAGCAGCATGAGCGCCAGCAGTCCGGCAGCCTCCGCATCATCCGGGAGCAATGCGTGAATCAACCGTGCGAGGCGAATTGCTTCCTGGGACAGTTCCAGCCGCTGCGCGCGCGGGCCCGCGCTGGATGTGTAACCCTCGTTGAAAATCAGATAGAGCACGTGCAGCACGGCACGAAGGCGCTGCGACTGCTCCCGAGAGGTTGGCAACTGGAAGGGCACTCCGGAAGCCCTGATGGTTTGCTTGGCGCGGGTGATGCGCTGCGCCATCGTCGTTTCCGGTACCAAAAAAGCTCTGGCGATCTCGACCGTCGTCAAGCCCCCTACCGCCCGCAGCGTCAGCGCAATGGCTGATGACGATGTGAGGGCGGGATGACAGCACATGAACAGAAGCGTCAATGTGTCGTCCGGCCGCGCTTCGAATTGGTTTTCCGATTCATAGGCCGGCGCGCCCGCTTCCGCCGCTACGACGCTTTCCCTTTGACGCCGGGCCGATTCGCTCCTCAGGTTATCCATCATCCTCCGCGCCGCAACCTGAATGAGCCAGCCGCGGGGATTATCCGGCACGCCTTCGCACGGCCACTGAATCAATGCCGCGATCAACGCTTCCTGAACCGCATCCTCAGCGGCCGCGAAGTCATGGTACCGGCGGATTATCGCTCCAAGAACCTGCGGCGCGAGGTTGCGCAGCAGGTCCTCAGAGCGGCGTTCCAGAGAGTTAAAGATCACTGCCTTCTTCCTTGTGAGACATAAACTGCCGGACTTCGATCGGCATGCTCAATCGAACCCCGCCCGTGCCCGGCCCAGCGGAGAGGCGGGCAGCGATCTGGCAGGCGCGCTCCGCGCTTTCCACATCCACAATCCAGTAGCCGAGCAGAAACTCCTTGGAC
>JASHTO010000753.1 GCA_030040515.1 Terriglobia bacterium | reverse complement strand
GAATCCCGACGGCAAGTTCGCCCCCGGCAGCATGATGTATTTCGTGCTGAAGGGAAACAGTTCCAAGCAGACGCGCGCAGAGAAGATGGTGGACTACCTCGCCGAGCACGCCTACTCCGTTACCCTGGCCGTCAGCCTGGGACAAATCAAGACGCTCATCGAGCATCCGTTCTCGATGACCCACTCCGCCCTGCCCGACGAGGAAAAACGCGCCTTCGGAATGCACCCCGAAGGCATCCGGCTCTCCATCGGCCTCGAGGATTGGCACGATATCATCCGCGACCTGGAATTAGCCCTGGAGAAGGTGTGATGCTTGGCTTATGTTGACCCGCTCACGGTGCGGGCGAACCTCAAGCTTGCGCCGTGTCCACACACTCTCTAAAATTCACTTCGTGCTCGACGCTACGCGCCTTCGGCAGCTCCTTGTACCCTTCGGCCTGGAACCCACCTCCGCGCAGGCGGACCGAATTCTTGCTTACCTCGGCTTGCTGCTGCGCTGGAACCAGAAGATCAACCTCACATCGATTCGCGACCCGGAGGAGAGTGTGACGCGCCACTTCGGCGAGAGCCTGTTCATCGCGCGGCACTTGGAATTGCGCGGCCGCCTGCTGGATATCGGCAGCGGCGCGGGCTTTCCCGGACTCGCCCTGAAGATTGTTTTTCCCGAGCTCGCTGCCACCCTGCTCGAGCCCGTCGCTAAGAAGCGGGCTTTCCTGAAGGAAGCGGCGCGCGTGTGCGGTTTCAGTGGCGTGGAAGTGCGCGGTGAACGCTTGGAAGACTTGGCGCGTGAAGGCGCGGCGCAATTTGATTTCGCCACGATGCGCGCGGTCGGGAATCTGGACGCACTCGTGCCCTTGGCCGCGCAAATTCTCAAGCCCGGCGGAAGCGTGCTCCTGTGGCTGACGCGCGATCAGGCCGCCGGCTTGGCCCAAACCGAATCCAGCCTCGCCTGGAGCGAGCCTTTGCCGATTCCCCTGACGCGGGTGGGTGAAATCTGGCGGGGGACGACGAGAGATTATTGCAATGAGCAGATCGGGCACATCTAGAGCCCGAGTTGGCGCAGCAGGTGCTCCGTTGTATGTAAAGGGACTCCAGCATCCCTGAAATCCTTATCGTTTGACCATACGGGGAGATCGAAGCTGATGGCGAGGGCAGGGAGTTCCGCATCATCCGGGTCGCGCCGCCCGATTCGAGTCAAGGCCTCGGGAATTGCCGCTGCGTATTTGTCGCGCGGAACGACGGTCACTGGCAAGGCCCCCACCGCCAGCAGCACCAGATCTTCCGCGAGCCGCTTCTTTCTCGCCAGGAGGGCGGCATACTCCTCGACTTCCGCCATGGTGGATTCGACGGTGAGAATTTGGTCAACCTGCGGGGATTCAAGAATCCTCCGCGCGCGCCCGCCCAGGACGGCGGAAAGGAGCACATTAGCGTCCGCGGCGAGTCGCACGTCGTTCCTTCCGCCAACGCTCGAAATCATCGAGCACGTCTTTCTCGCTGAGCCCACGCCGCTTGATTTGGCGCGCCACAGCCTGGCTCAACATGCCGAAGAGCTCTCGCTTCATCTCCAGCGGCAGTGTGGCTTGGGGGCAGGGGAAAAATACTCCAGCCAGCCTTCCTCGACGAGTGACCAACACTGGATCTTTCGAATGCAAGAGGCCCGTAGCGCCGTCCCGGAATTCTCGAACTGTGCTGATTTTCACTGTGGTCACCCCAGTGGCCATTATATATCAGAACATGTTTGGGAATATGATGCCAGGTCGAATGATGCGGATGGTCGTCGTGGGCAGAACCGCGCTGCGCTTACGTGCATCTAGCTTGCTGCTTTGTTTGAGAAGCAGTGGAAAATGCGCCTCAGTGGGCATAAGATTCTGAAGGGCTGAAGATTCCCAAAGGAGGGTCATCGTGGCGACGGAAAAGGCAACTTTCGGCGCGGGGTGTTTCTGGGGAGTGGAGGCGGCGTTCCAGCACGTTCACGGGGTCATCTCGACGGCGGTGGGCTACTCGGGCGGGCATTTGAAGAATCCCACCTATCAGGACGTCTGCACGGACCAGACCGGGCACGCTGAAGTGGTGGAAGTCACCTTCGACCCCGCACAGATTACTTACGCGAAGCTGCTGAAGATTTTCTGGGAAAACCACGACCCCACGCAATTCAACCGCCAGGGCCCCGACTACGGCAAACAATATCGCAGTGCGATATTCTTCCACTCGTCCGAGCAGGAATCCGCGGCGCGCGCCTCCAAGGAAGCGCTGGATAAATCCGGAAAATACAGCCGGAAGATCGTTACGGAGATCACGCCGGCCTCGGAGTTCTGGCGTGCCGAAGAATACCACCAGCAATACCTGGAAAAGCGCGGAATGGCGAGCTGCCACATCAAGTAGAGAGAAACTCCTTGCCCTGGAACCTTCGGCTGAACCGGAGAGAGTTTCTCGAGCGCCATGCGGCCGCTTGGGCCGCGTTTCAGATCCGCCGCGCACCGGCGTATGGCCTTGCGCCTGCCTCATCCGCCGAGCCTATTGCGGATAAGACTGTCGTCCTCACCTTCGATGATGCCCCCAAATATTTTGGTTTTTTGCGCTGACCCCATATAATGTCACCCGCTCTAAGAAATTTTCTTTTGAACACGGAGACACGATGATGCAACCCCTGGACCCCGCCGTGCTCGAGCGTTTGCGGGCATTCAACACGCCCACCATCGCGAACGCAATTGAAGTTTTCGACGTTCGCCCCCGCAACGAAGGCTTTATGCGCCCGGAAATCAAATGTGTGTTCCCAGGGCTCGGCGTCATGGTGGGATACGCCGTGACGCTCAAAATCCAGTCCATAACTTCCGGTGCAAAAGGCGCCGCCCTTCCGGCCAGCGCGCATTGGCAGGACATCATGAAGGTTCCGTCGCCGCGAGTGATTGTGGTGGAAGATCTGGACGACCCGCCCGGACTCGGATCGTTCTGGGGCGAAGTGAACGCCACCATGCACAAGGCCATGGGCTGCGTCGGCTGTGTCACCAACGGCTCCGTGCGCGACCTCGATGAAGTGGAGCCCCTGGGCTTCCACTTTTTTGCCAGCCACATTGCGGTTTCTCACGCTTACGTCCACATTGTGGAGGTGGGACTGCCGGTGCGCGTCGGCGGCCTCACGGTGCGCCCCGGCGACCTGCTGCACGGCGACCGGCACGGCGTGACGAATATTCCGCACGAAATCGCCGCTCGAATTCCCGAAGGAGTAAAAACGGTAGACACCATGGAGCGCCAAATCATCAACTATTCCCAATCCAAGGAATTTACGGTCGAAGGGCTTACCGAGCTTTGGAACCGCTTGCGGCCGTAACCGGCAAAAAATCCCCAATCACCTGCGAGCGGTTGCAGAGTACAATAGCCGCGCTCGTGCGATTTAACCGTAGTTCATTGATCAGGGGGAAAAAAATTATGCGCAAAGTACTTTGGTTGACAGCAAGCTGTGTGGGGCTCGCCGTGATCTCCATTGTGATGATAACCTCGCGGCCCTATGCCTGGCCGCAGCAAGCCCAGCAACAATGGGGTCCGAACGATCGCAACCGTCCCGAACCGCCCATCATTACGCCGGGGACTGAGAGCTCGCAGGCGCAACCGGGGCGGCCGCCGTCCGATGCAATCGCGCTCTTTAACGGCAAGGATCTTTCCAATTGGGAAGAGGTCAAAGGCGGTCCGGCCAAGTGGACTGTGGGAAATGGATACTTCCAGGTGGTGCCGGGAACCGGAGACATTCAAACCAAAGATTCCTATGGCGATTTCCAATTGCACGTGGAATGGGCTACGCCCAACCCGCCGCACGGCACCGACCAGGACCGCGGCAATAGCGGAGTCTTTCTGCACGGCCTCTACGAAATTCAAGTGCTCGATTCGTTCAACAATGTGACCTATGCGGACGGTGAAGCCGCCGCTGTTTATGGCCAATATCCTCCCCAGGTGAACGCTGCGCGCCCGCCTGGGGTGTGGCAGATGTACGACATCGTCTTTCACGGCGCCCGCTTCGATTCCAATGGGAAGTTGACGCGGCCCGCCGACGTGACGGTGTTGTATAACGGCGTTCTGGCGCAGGACCATGTAGAAATCATGGGCCCCACGGCGCACCATCAGCGTCCGCCCTACACTCCTGAACCGGATAGGCTCCCCCTCCGCTTGCAGGATCACCATCACCCGGTGCGTTATCGCAATCTCTGGCTTCGCGAGCTTAAAGAGGGGCAATAATCGATACGCTGCGGACTCGCCCGCAGCGGCCAAAATGTAAAGGTTGAAAGCTGGCAAGAGATAAATCGATACTTTTACGGCTTTATCTCTTGCCCTTTACCCTTTCTATGCCGGCCGGAAATAAATATTCCCTCTTGCTCATCCCCGGAGGCGAGGTGTTCGATCGGCTATCGCAGATCATCCGGCGATTGAGCATTCGGTATGGCGGACCGGATTTCCCTCCCCACGTGACGCTGCTGGGCGGACGCGGAGGCCTACGCGAGGATTTGGTCGCCAAGGCCGCGCGTGTTGCCGCCGGAATCCGCCCTCTCACCTTGCGACTCGGTGAAATCGGATTCCTTGACGAATACTTCCGCTGCCTGTTCGCGCATGTGGCGCTCACCAAGCCTCTGCGCGAAGCGCATCAAAAGGCTCTGGAAGTGTTTGGCGCTCGGCGCGAACCTGCCTTCACGCCTCACTTGAGCCTTCTTTACGGCGATTACCCGCGCAGTTTGAAGGAAGGAATCATCGCGGAGATGGGACCCCGGCTGGATGTTCGATTCAAAGCGCGAGTGCTCTACGTTTGGCTCGCGCACGGCCATCCAAGGCATTGGCGGCGCGTGGCAAGCTTCCCACTGAAATGAAGCTCGCCCGGGAATTGGGAATAAAAGATGCTCATCGTACACGTCCATGTGCGGGTGAAGCCCGACTGCATCGAGGCATTCAAGGAAATCACGACCGAGAATGCGCGCAACAGCATCAAGGAGCCGGGCATCGCGCGCTTTGACTTGGTGCAGCAAGTGGACGACCCCGCGCGCTTCGTGCTCGTCGAAGTTTACCGGAATGTTGAAGCGACGGCCGCGCACAAGGCCACCCCCCATTACGCCGCGTGGCGCGACCGCATGGAGTCGCTGATGGCGGAGCCACGCTTCAGCGTGAAGTTCGCAAATGTTTTCCCGGGCGAGGAAGGTTGGTGAACCGCCGATGCAATTTGAGTTTGCCACCGCGGGACGAATCGTTTTTGGCGATGGCGCCGCTCGGCAAGTAGCCTCCGCAGTAAAGTCGTGGGGAAAGCGTGTGCTTTTGGTCACGGGCCGTGACTCGACGCGAGCCGACATTTTGCGGGCCGACCCCCTGACACGAAGTGCCACAAACCCTCCCTTCAGTGTGTATGTTGAACCTACGTTGGACTTAATTGCGCAAGGTGTGCAGCAGGCACGCGAGTCAGAGTGTGGCGTGGTCGTCGCCATCGGCGGCGGCAGCGCCATCGACGCAGGAAAGGCCATCGCCGGGCTGCTCACCAATCCCGGCGAAGTGCTGGATTATCTTGAAGTGGTAGGCCAGGGGAAACCGCTGCAAAACCCCGCTGCGCCCTTCATTGCTGTTCCTACTACGGCGGGAACGGGCTCTGAGGTCACGCGCAACGCGGTGCTGGGAGTGCCGGACCGGCGCGTGAAAGTCAGCCTGCGAAGTCCCTGCCTGCTGCCGCGCCTGGCAGTGATTGACCCGGAGCTGACCCTCGGCCTGTCGCCCGCCGTGACCGCGCGCACCGGGCTCGATGCGCTCACGCAATTGATGGAAGCCTACGTTTCCATCCGCGCCAATCCTATGACGGATGGATTTTGTGAACAGGGAATTCCGCTTGCGGCGCGCTCACTTCGCAAGGCATTTCACCACGGGCAGGATTTGGACGCGCGACGTGATCTGTCGCTGGCAGCGCTGCTCAGCGGATTGGCACTGGCCAACGCCGGCCTGGGTGTCATTCACGGATTTGCCGGGCCACTCGGCGGCCGATATCACGCGCCGCATGGAGCCATTTGCGCCGCCATTCTCTCCCACGGAATCGAGGCAAATCTGCTTGCTCTATGGTCCCGCGCGCCTGACAGTCCCGCGCTGAACCGATATCAGAGAATCGCGGCGATGCTCAGCGGCCGCGGCGACGCCGTTGCGCAAGACGTGGTAACCTGGACCCGCGAAATCACCAATGAGCTTGAGATCCCATCTCTCAAGTCCTATGGTGTGGAAGAGAAAGACGCTTCGGAAATATGCGCAGAAGCCGCGCGGTCAAGCAGTATGAAAGGGAATCCCCTGGCACTAACACCCGAGGAACTGAGTG
This sequence comes from Terriglobia bacterium, assembly GCA_030040515.1. Taxonomy (GTDB): domain Bacteria; phylum Acidobacteriota; class Terriglobia; order UBA7540; family UBA7540; genus Bog-366. Next base: position 1,452 of record JASHTO010000753.1, on the reverse strand, counting down.
GGGTCTTGGCGCAGTCGCTCTAGAACTGCGGAGAAACCCGAAGTTCACTCCGGATTCCGAACTCAGGAATTGGCCCCTTGACCATCGTTTTCACTTCCCAGCACTTTTTGCCAGCTTCCGCAGATTGTCCAAGGCTTCATCTTCACTTCTGGCGCTCAAGGCGCTTTGCAGTGCGTCAAGTGTCGGTTTCAGCGCGCGGTCATCGGCCAGGTAAATCCGATACATGAGGGGATAATACTTCGTATAGGTTTCATCAAATGCCAGTCCGGCGTTGTTGAGGACTGCCGGGCAACGGTTGAAGGATGTGGATTCGGGCATGATGGCTGTGCATTCCTGCTTTAGTTCGTCGAAGGCCTGCTGCTTCTGCGCCAGCGCATCGCTCACCGAGATGCGGCCGGCGTGTAGATTGTCATACAACTGGCGCAAGCGGGCGAAGGAGCGGTTCACAATATCCGCCTTGCGGGCAAAAATCTCCGGCTCGCGTTGCAGGTTTATGTAAACCTGGGAATTCCCCCCGAACTTTTCCCGAGCCACTTCCGCACCGGTCAAAAAGCCCGCCAATGTGGCCGAAGCTTCGCCGAATTCCGCCGGCAGATTTTTCAATGCCTTGCTGGAATGGAAGTCCTCGTGCGGTACGACCACCAGGAAGCGCTCCACGGACTCGTTGGCGAGAGAAGCGGAAAGCAGCGATTTGCCGTTGCCCACGGCCTCCAGGGGATAAAAGAAGACGTCGTATCTGTGTTCGTCAAGCGGGCAGCCGGTTTTGGTTCCCGCGATGAGCTGGAGTTTTTCATAGGATTCGGGAAGGTCGAATTTACCGGTGAAGTAACAGCGGTAGGAAACCGCGTTTTCCGTCGTCTCCTTCTTGAAGCTTTTCGTCCGGCGGAAGCCCAGTTTCCTTTCCAGGCGCTTGACGGCAGTCACCAGGTCCTGGGGATTGCCGGAGGTGGAGCTTTGGGGAGAATCCGCTGTGAACGCCATGCCAAAAGCGAGCGCGAGAAATGGGAACAACAGTAAGAACCCACCATGCCTGGACAAAAAACGGGTTGGCAAATGGTAGTGGCGCCTCAGCGTGAGATTTTCTCTGGGAGTCTTCACGCTCATATTGAAGCATATTTTTCGGCTCAGCGGGGTAGTAGGGGTAGCGCGGAGTCTTCTCAAAAACGAGGCGGATGGCCACAATCCATGGTTTCTTGACGGTGGCTACCCGGCTTTTCTGTGATGATCAGCAATGAGGCTCTGAGAAATGCAGCGCGGGTCGAAGGCGCTTCGGAGCAAGGACAAGGTTGGGACCTTGATCTTGGAGTGCGGGAGCAACAACTACCGCCTTTCTTGCGCTCTCGGCATCCCCAAACGTAGTTGGCCCCTCTTGCCAAGCCAATGCAAAGGCAAAGGCGGGAGCTACTGCTCCCGCACTCCAAGAGGTAAAATTCTTGACAGGCTCGCATGGTT
>JASHTO010000752.1 GCA_030040515.1 Terriglobia bacterium | reverse complement strand
GAGCGCCACCTGATAACCGTTTTCCATCGCCAGAATCGCGGCCTGAACGGCCACGATGGTTTTGCCCGAGCCCACGTCGCCTTGCAGCAGGCGATTCATGGGCCGAGGCGAGCACATGTCCTCCACGATTTCGCGCAGCACGCGCTTCTGCGCCGCGGTGGGATGGAAGGGCAGAATTTTGCGGATGGCCGCGCGCGCGTTGTCCTGCACTTTGAACTCGACTCCCGCCAGAGCTTTCGCCTGCCGGCGCTTGAGCGCCAGGCCCGCGCTCACACTGAAGAATTCTTCAAAGATCAATCGCATCTGCGCCGGAGTGCGAAACGCGCTGATGACCGCCAGGTCGTTTTCCGCAGCAGGGAAGTGCGTCTGGCGGACGGCCGTGGCGCGGTCCAACAATTTATTCCTGGCGATGATGCTGGGCGGAAGCCGGTCAGGAATTTGGCCGTCGAGACCTTCGAGCGCGCCCCACACCAGCCGCCGCAGCACGCGCGGGGTGAGTGAAGAGATAGATTCATAAATGGGCACAATTCGGCCGATTTCGAGGGAATTGCCCCCTTCTGAGGCTGTGTCTTCCGGCAGGATTTCAAATTGCGGCTGAATGATCGACATCGTCCCCGTGCCGTATTGGTCGCGCTCCACTTTGCCGTAGAAGAAAACCTGCTGTCCGGTGCGAAAAACTTTGTTCCGGTCGAGGTAGTCGGCGTGGAACCATTTGCAGCGTAGCATGCCGGTGGAATCGCTGGCCGCAAGGTCGAAGATGGTGATGCCGCTGCGAGTGCGGATGAGGCCGCAGGTTAGGACCTTCGCAAATACCGTGGTGGTCTGCCCCGGAACCAGGTCGCGAATATGCGTAAAGCGTGTGCGGTCTTCGTAACGAAATGGAGTGTAATAAAGCAGGTCTTCCACGGTGCGGATTCCGCGCGAGGCCAAAAGCTGCGCGCGCGCCGGCCCCACACCTTTCAGAAATTGGATCTCAGAATCAGGAGTGAGTTTGGAATTCCCCATTCACTCAATTGTATCGCGGGTGTCTCCGATTTCGGGAGACCAATTGACTTCAGAAATCGGAGGCATCCACAAAATGATTTTCGGGGTTGCTATTGCGTTCTTTATTTTAGTGCTATAGAATCAAAGCGTAGTGCCAGGCCATTTGGTTCGAAGGATTAGCACTTGGAGTGCCTAATGATGGCACGCGGGAAGGCGTCTCTGTCATCGGAGAATCGAACTGAACTCAAAGGACTTAATTGCCGAGCAGCCTGGGCAAGGGGATTTAGATCGCAGCCGTTATTCGGCCTATAACTATTTTTTGATTGCCAAGGTTCGATTCGGGAGAATAAACTCAACACTTGTGGCAGGTGAGGCGCAAGCAGATTCTGTGCCGGGCAGTTGAATCCGGGCTGAAACACTGATCAGACGCCGCGCCCGCCGTAAGGTCCTAAGTGGGGTTCTATCGTTCCGGAGCCTGCGGTTAATAATCGAAATTCCACTCAGTCCGGAGCGGGAAACGGGTTTCGGAAGAAAAGCTAAAGTTTACGTCGGCGTTTGCCGAAAATACACAGGAGGTGTGGCGAAAGTGGAAATGATTGAGCAAGTTGGAGAGGCGGCCGGAAAAATCTGGCACGCACTGAACGATTTTGGCCCGCAGACAGTTCCCCAGTTGAAAAAAAAGCTAAACGGCTCGAGCGACCTTGTTGATTTCGCTCTGGGTTGGCTGGCGCGGGAGGACAAAGTCGATATTTCCCGGGACAAGAAGAGCATCAAAGTGGCTCTGAAGTAATGGTCCTGAGTCCTCGCCTCCTGGCCGTCGTGAGTGGTGGGGTTTCGAGGCGGGCGGGGGGCCCGAAGCTCGAAAGAAAGACTTCCCGGGTTGAGATTTGAGCGGCATATTCGTGCCGGATATGCCCAGTGGGATTTGTTGCCCAGAGTTTTCCTGGTCATGCCGGAGTTTCCTGGTCACGATCGGTGCGACGCGAAGATCTGACGAATTGCCAAGCCGAAGGTGTCTTGCGGAATGGCGAAGGTGAGATTTGTCTCAACAAAGTCTAATGGAGCACTTATGAAAGCGAATATTTCCGCCCTGCTTGTGCACCAAAATTCTGAGACCCTGGCGGCGCTCAAGGCCGCTCTGGAGCGCCAGGGCCTGCGGGTTGTGCAAGTGGAAACGCACGCCCAAGCCCAGCGCCTGCTGGGTGGATTGAACCCCGTTCCGCTGGTATTCACGGATATTCAATTTCCCGACGGCACGTGGGCAGACGTTCTGGCTCTGGCGGAAAAAGCCTCCCAGCCCGTCAATGTGATTGTGGTAGCCCGCGTGGTGGATACCCGCTTTTACGTGGAAGCTATCGAAACCGGCGCGTTCGATTTCATCGCGCCGCCCTTCACGACTGCTGACCTCGATTACGTTGTACACAGCGCTTTGAGCAACGTTATTTCCCGGCGTGCCGCCATATTTCCCACGCCACACCCTGAAGATGGCTTGCTTTTCCGGGTGCAGAAGCCCTCCCGCTCCGTAGCGCAAGCATAACCCAAACGCGCTAATCCGTTGGGAGCCCCCGGCTCTACCGCATAGGCGTTAACCTAAGCCCGCCCCCGGCTGCCGGCGGGACGGGAGCCTCCGGGCCTGCCTTACAGCACCAATTCCCCCATCCACGACCGCCCGATCGTTAGGTTAACGCCTATGCGGCAAAGCCGGGGGATGATGACTTCAGAACTCCTCTTCCGCAATGGCAGGCACAACCCCACTCCGTTTTCAAGTTAAGCAGAACCCTGAAAAGGACGATGGAGTGATTGGAGAGCTTTTAAATTTAATTTTGGCGCCAAAGCGTCCGAAGGTCAGCCTCGTGCTGCCAATGCCGGAATGGACTGCCGCATTTATTTGCCGGCAATTTGTAAGCAAAAACTAATCGTATGATGGCGACGGGGCTCATCAATCGCAGAACGGCAATGGCCGAGACTGCCAAACGGCGCAGCGACCGGGTGTTGATCACTCTCCCGGTCTCGATATCGTACCGAAAAGCCGAGGGGAGACCCCTTTGGGAAGATGCTTCCACGGTGACGGTTTCTGAACACGGGGCGGCGATTGCCACGAAGCGGGTACTCAACCCGGGGCAGGAGATTATGATCCGTCGGTTTCGCGAATCCGCCCCGCGCGAAGCCGCATGCAAGGTGATTGGGCGAACCGGAACTCAGGGGGAATTGAACATCTTCAGCGTGACGTTCCTAAAGAATGAGGTGGGATTTTGGGATATTTATTTTCCGCCCATCGATGCGAATCCTGAAGTCGCCGGGCGAGCGCTGCTGAATTGCAAGACCTGTGGGACGCGGAAGATTGTGCACCTTAGCCCCGTGGACCTGAAGGCCTTCGGCGACAATCGGCAAGTGTCGATGCCCTGCGACAAATGCAAAAAGTCCACGATCTGGGTGGCGGCCCAGGGCGACACGGCAAAGCATCTGGATTTAATGCCGGCGAATGCCGACCGGCTGGCCCCCACTCCGTCATCACGAGGCGAAAACCGGCGAAGGCACCGCCGTGTGGCGGCGGAGGTAGCCGTTTGCATACGCGAATCCGGATTGGACGATGACATGGCGGTGACGAGTGACATATCTCGAAGTGGGTTGTGTTTCATCAGCAGTCGACGACACCAGGCTGGGGCATACATCCAGGTGGCGGTTCCCTACTCACCTACCGCGGCAAATATTTTTGTTGAGGCTCGCGTCATGCATGTATCCGCAGTGCCCTCTGAATCGCGCTACCGGCACGGCATCATGTACCTGGGTGAAAACGAGGCCAAGCCTTAGGATCCTTCCGCAGGGAGGGGATCGCACCATCATTTTCCCTGCTAATTCCGTGGCTAGCCTGCGTTCTTTTATTCCCAAATAATTTTGCAAAATCGAGGCACCGAGAGGTAAAATGCCCGCCATCCTCAAGGCTGGTTTCAGCATCTGAATCCTGGTTTAAAAGGAGTCGCATATGCAATTTGTAATCCATGCTCGACATTCGCCTGACCTTTGTCCGATGTCCAACGCAAAAATTCGCCAGCTCCTGAAGGACGGCGCCAAGGAAGTCCCGAACATTGCCAAGAAGCTCGGGATCAAGATCATTACCACCAATGTGTACGGCCCTGATCATGAGATTCTTACGGTGGTGGAGGCCGACAATATTGATCCCGTTCGGGAGTTCACAATGCAAAGCCGCCTGGCGCAGTGGAACACCGTTGCCATTCATGCCACCTGGAGCATGGAGGAGGCGATGGCAAAGGTGGATACACTGCCGGCGATTTTCTGATTGGACAAGCGCGCGACCTGCCCTTAATTGCCGGCTCCGAGTGGGGGCATTGGTTATATTGCGCCCCCTAATACCTTGGCCTACCCACGCGGCGGTCGCGAGGCAAATTCGCAGAAACGCACCTCGCGGCCGTCAACTTTCTGAGCTGCCATCCCTTGGCAAACTTGAAAGGATTGAGGTTGGCTCGGCTCAAGACGTCTTGAAATGGTGATTATCAAGAAACTTATGTTGAAGAAATGTATCCTGTAGGATACAATTGTCGTGATGGAAGTTCGCCAAACCGAGGTGTTCGCAGATTGGATGACAAATCTGCGTGACCATCGCGCCAAGGCTAAGATTGTGGCGCGGATTGACCGATTGGCTCTGGGCAATCCAGGTGATGTTGTGCCGGTTGGACAAGGGATCAGCGAACTGCGAATTCATTATGGCCCGGGATATCGTGTTTATTTTGTCAGGCGGGGGGCGTCATGGGTTGTGCTGTTGTGCGGGGGGACAAGAGCACACAGGCGAGAGACATTAAGGCTGCCAAGGCCCTAGCTGCCTCTCTGGAGGATTGATCCGTGGCAAAAAAGAAAATCAAAAAGATCGAGACGCGTCCTTTTGATTCAGCGGAATACCTGAGCAGCGACGAGGCGATTGGCGCATACATGGAAGAAGCGCTGGAGACCAGCGACCCTGCATTCATCGCTCATGCCCTGGGAACTGTTGCGCGGGCTCGCGGCATGTCAAAGGTGGCCAGAAAGGCTGGGCTGTCCCGCGAGAGCCTTTACAAGGCGCTCGGCCCAGAGGGCAATCCGGAATTTGGCACGGTGATTCGCGTCATGCAGGCGCTCGGTCTAAGATTCTCAATTACCCCAACGCACGCGCATTAACGGCTGGGGGACCCCCTCGCCCAGTTTGATTCGGTTCAGCGGTAAGAACCCAAGTCAAGTTCCCACATTCCAAACCTGTCCGCGAGAGCGAAGTAGCACAATCATTTCGCCACAGTCGGAACGCAGTGAAGATTTGAGAGGAATCCTCTTTTCAAGATAGGAGGCTCGGCCAGGGTATCGAGGTCGAACTGAACGATAACCGGTTTGCCGTTGGGCGCGGTCACGGGGCGTTCGCCGCCGAGGACCCATTGCAGGGTGAGGACATTGCCATTGGATTGCAGCACGGTGGCGTCATCGAAAAATCTAAAAACGCCCCACAGGCCGTCGTAGCTGGGGAAGCCGAGCTCGGTGCCTCCGGGAATGGTTACGCTCAGCCGCACGCCCTGGCCGGCGGTTCCGGGCCAGGTGAAGGGGATGACCTGACCGGCGCCGCCGCTATAGCTGATGGTCTGCCCGTCGATGCTGAGGTTGAGGCTCGAAACGTTCTCCGTGGCGCGCGGGCGGAGAGTATAGCGGAACTGCAATTGCGTCCCGCCGCCGTGGTAGAGCGCGCGCTGTACGTCCATGGCGTGATTGAAGAAGGTCAGGAACTGCGGGTTCACGGTCTGGTGTGAGGCGGGATTGGGAGCGTAGCTCGCGCCCACGGGAATCAGCAGGGTTTTTAGTGCCGAGGCATAGAACTGCGAAAGAGCTCCCCGGCCGGGCGTGAAGACGCGAGCGAGGTCCGGCAGGGAAACGTCGCGACTGGATTGGGGGTGGAAGGGGAATTCAGCCTCCAGCGACCCCATTTGCTGGCACAACCCCGCGGCGCTGACGGGGCCGGGGCGGAGAAGGGAATCCACGCTGTTAATCGGAGCGAGCAGCAGATCCTCCACGGTCTGGTCCGAGTGGGCGTCGGGGTCCTGCCGGAATCCCTGCGCGATGGTCTTGACGGATTCCTCCGCCCGCGAGACATCGCCCAGGCACTGGGCTTTGGCGTTGTCTTTTTGATCGGGGGCGGTGTTGTCGGCACGGTCCACGCAGGCCTGGAGGTCGCTCAGGCTCTTGATGTAGGCGGAGGTGGGCGGGTCGGCCGCGAGGCTTTGGCAATCATGCGGCGCGACCGATTGCACGGCCTGGAAAGCCTGGGATATCTCTGGTTGATCCAGCATGGTGTTTTTCTTGGCGACGCAAAAAAGCGCCAGAAGCGGAGACTGACCGCCGGAAAGTTTCTGGAGCTCCTGTGAGGCGCTGTTCAGGCTGACGGGGTGGGTGACGCTCGCATCCCGCAGGAATGAGCGCCACTGCTCAATGTAATCGTGTTGATACATGCGGCGCAAATCCTCGGAGCGCTTCGCCAAATCCTCCTTGGAGAGCTTCTGCTGGCCCAGCACCCAGGAGTCGGCGCTGAAATAAGCAGCGGTGTTATCCAGAGAGTTCTGCATAAACGCCCATCCGCCCTCGGTGAAGGCGCCGCTCACCTGGGTTTGCTCCACCACGGCCTCCCCGGCGCCGGGGAAGTGATGATTGAAATCCAGGGGAGGATTGGCCCTTTCGGCTTCCGCCAGAATCAGGCGGTAAGCCCGCTCGGTGGCTGAAAATTGCGCCAGGTAGCGGCGCGCGCGCTCCACCACCTGCGGGTCCGGCTGGGAAGGCAGCGGATTACCGTATTTCAATTCCTCCGCAAAAAACTCAAATTGCCTTTGCGCCAGTTTGATGCGCGCCAGGCTGATGTCTCCACCCGTCGCCCAGGCGCGGAGGAGAGCGGGGGAAAGGAATTCGGCGGTGCTGTGGGCGGACTCGCTCGTGGTCAGCAGAAAGGCCTTCAGCGCAGCGAATACAGGGTCGTAGCGGTCGTTCGGCCCGGGAGTGGAGGGAAGGGAAGTCAGGCTTTGCAGCAAAGCGGCCTGCGCCTGGCGGAGGAGCATCTCCTGAAAATGCTGGAAGTAAATTCTGCGGACTTCAGGGTAGAGTCTATTGCCTTCGTACAGCCCCCAGCGCATGCTCAGGGGCTTGCCCTGGCGCTTGTAGTTCTCCAGAGTTTCGAGCAATTGGCGGAGATTTTCAAGCTTGCCCAGATCGTCAAGCGAGGGCATTTGCGTCGGACCGGGATGAACGTCGGAGAGGTCCTGCACCGCCGCGACCACCTGATTCTCCAGGCGCTTGTTGCGGATGGAGGAGACGGAAAATCCCAGAATCAGCACCAGGAAAATGGCCATGGCCGCCGCCAGCACAAACCTTTTGTGCAGGCCGATCTTGATGCTCAGGGTGCTGGTGGTGAGGGCGGTGGAATCCTTGAAGATCACTTCCTTGAAAAGCTGGGGAAGGAAAACCCACTGCGGGATCCGGCGGGTTTCCACCGCATCCGCGCCCGCCATTTGCTTCTTGGCGGCCGCCGCGGCCTTCCGGATGTCGAACATCCGCGTGGCGCTCAGGTTGCTTGCGGGGGCCTCGGCCTGCGGAGCTTCCTCTTTCTCCTCGGCCGCGCGCGCAGCGGTAACCAGCATGGGCCGGACACCGGTGAAATAGAAGCCGCGAAGAAATGGAGCAACGCGCGCCGGACCGAGCCGGCAAATATCCACCAGCAAGGGCACCAGCGTGGCGCGAAGTTTCTTGAACTCGCGCGGAAACTCGTAAATAGGTGGCGCCTGGGGGCTGTCCAGCTTGCGGCTCAGCAGGCTGAGGCGCCAATCCGCCAGGCCTTGCAGCAGGTTGTCAAAAGCGGCGGAAATCGCGGCGGTTTTCTGCTCGGCGTAAGTATCCGCGTGGTATGCGGCGGCGGGCAGGGACGCGCCGAAAACCTGTCCCGCTTCTTCGTTGGTCATGGGCGCGACGTAGTCCTGGAAAAATTGCAGGCGGTCGGCGCGCGTGAACAGCACATAAACGGGAAGATTGATGCCCAGCAACTGGGAGGTTTCGCGCAGGCGGGCGCGCCAGTGGTCAATGCTGGTTCCTAGAGCTTCGGCGGCGCCGGGCGCAAGGAATTTCTCGCAGTCGATGCAGAGCAGCGCCACTCGCGGCGGTAGATGGCCCTTGCCCAGCAACTGCGCCTCGCTGGGAGCGAATTGCCGGATCAAATGCGCCCAGCGCGGGGGCTCACGCAGCAGGGGCGCGCCCGCCTCCGCCAGGATGAAGGGCGGAGCGTGCCACAAATTCAAGGTGTGCGTGGGAACCGGAA
>JASHTO010000751.1 GCA_030040515.1 Terriglobia bacterium | reverse complement strand
GGGGAGGTAAAGGCCCGCGCGCCGCGGCCGTAACCACTTCCGGAGCAGGCGGGCCCCCGAATCAGGAGACTTTCCGGGTGGAGGCACCCTACGTTTGCAGGAACATAATTTCCAGGCCGCGCAGAGCCTTTTCCGGCATGGGCGCGAGTTCACCGATTGAGCGTGAATCCACCAGCGCTTCGGCGGTGGATTCCAGCACCTCGAGGCGATCGAATGCTTCCAGGATGTCTCCGCCGCAAACCAGTACGCCGTCATTTTCCAGAATCAAAGCCGGCCGGTCCACCGAGCAGCGCTTGGCCAGCGCTTCGCAATCGTGGTACTGCACGCCGTATTCGACGCGCTGCACCTGGCGCAGCAGGCAGTAGCTTTCCGGAATGGTGCGCGAATCAAGCGGCGTGTCCGTCACGCTGAACGCGGTGGCATTGATCGGCGAAGCGTTGATGAGGGCATTGATCTTGGGATGATGACGGTAGATGGCTTCGTGATCGGGAGCGGCGCGGCTGGGAGTCTTGCCCGCCTCACATTGGCCATTTTTGATGAGAACAATCTCCTCCGCGTCCAGCGTGCCGCGATCGACTTGATAAGGAGTGATCAGGAACGACGACTCATCAAGCCGCGTAGAAAAGCTGCCCTGCGTGCTGATGAACAGGCGCTGGCGATAGGCGCGGCGCACAAATTCACAAAGCCTCCGGCGCAAATCTTTTTCCGGGCTGGAAGGAGCTTGACGCTCGAACACTCCGTACACCGTCGGCCGCCGGTTGGCTAGTTCGATCTCCTGCGGAGTCAGGAACCGCACTTCGCCCAATTGCCGACCTTTAATGATGGTTCGCCCCACGAATTCCAATGTTTCAAACTTTTGAAATGCGTCTCCCAGGCTGATACCACCCGTCACCACGCCGTGATTTTCCAGAATCGAGCAATCGCTCCCCTCCAGAAATTTACTGGCGACGGCAGCACCCAGTGCCTCGCTGCTGGGCAACTCGTAGGGCGCAAACGTCGCATCTCCACAAATCGCTTTGGCTTTGGCAAAAAGATGCGTGTTGGGGACCTGATGGATGGCACTGAACGCCACGAGCGCTACGGGGTGCGCGTGCACGATTCCGCGCAAATCCGGGCGGGCGCGATAAATGGCCTGATGCAGGGGAAGCTCGGAAGAGGGGGGATGCAGGCCCTCCACCTTGCCGTTCTTGCCTACCCAAACCATGTCCTCACGTCGCAGCGTGCCTTTGTCAACGCGGGTCGGCGTGATCCAGATGTCGCCGTTTTCCTCGCGAATTGAGAGATTCCCGCCGGAGGTGGTGGTCATTCGATACTGATAAATTCGCGCGATAGTAGCGAGAAGTTCGTCCTTGGGATGCAAGCACTCTGTGAAAATGCTCATGATGAATCTGTCCTCGTTAAATTATTATATCTGGCTCCTCGCCAAAGTGGCAACGGCGCGGCGTTCATAGGAGCATTAGATGAACTATGCAAGAGGGGAATTTCTCAAGGCTTCGTGCGTTTGATGATCCCTGCGCCTTCTTTGATGGTGAGAAACTGATTTGCGGCGATATTGGGGAATCGCTCCACTTTCTGAGTCGTGGGCCACTTTACCTCAATCAAGTCCGCCACAGTCGATGATCCCAAGCCGAAATGCAGGCGCAGATCGCTCTGCGACATCACACTCGTGCCGGAATGAACTTCATCGATCTGGGCGTGATTTCCGGTCACCACGCGCACGCGCGCGCCGATGGCCGTGCGGTTGCATTGCACGCCGACTAACTTAAGCGTGATCCAGTTCTGCTGGTTGCCGCCGTCGTTGCGGAGGAGGGAAGGGTAGTCGTTCATGTTCAGAACCAGCACATCAATGTCGCCGTCGTTGTCGTAGTCACCAAACGCGCAACCACGGCTGGAAAAACGCGCGGTTACCCCGGGCCCCATATCCTTCGAAACGTCTTTGAACTTTCCATTCCCCAGATTTCGGTAAACGAGCCGGGGGGTCGTAAATTGCAAATCCAGGTGGTAATCCGGAATTTCCGGGTAAACGTGACCCGTGACCAGGAAGATGTCCGTCCACCCGTCGTTGTCGTAGTCCATCATGGCCGTGCCCCAACATACATACTGGGTGTTGACACCGACGCCCGCAACAAAAGTCACGTCGCTGAATGTCCCGTCGCCGTTGTTATGGTACAGGTTGGGCGTATCATCGGAAAAATTGGTTTTGAAAATGTCGAGCCAGCCGTCGCCGTCATAGTCGCCCACGCCGACGCCCATACCCGCCTGCTCCTGCCCGTCCTCGCTGTACGCACACCCCGCCATCACTGCGACGTCCTCGAAGGTTCCGTCGTGCTTGTTGTGAAATAAAATGCTGGGCTCGGAATCGACCGCCACATAGATATCGGGCCAGCCGTCGTTGTCGAAATCGTAGGAGACGGCAGTGATCGAATAGCGCGGCCCCGTCTTCAGGATGCCCGCCTTCTCAGCAACGTTGGTGAAAGTCCCGTTTCCGTTGTTGTGGTAGAGAATGTTACTTCCCCCCGGCAGGCCGCGGGGACCACACATCACCGGAATGCCTTTCCACTGGCAATATCCGGTTTGCCCCGGCACCGGGATCTTCTTGAGGTCCAATTCGATGTAGTTGCACACGAACAGGTCAAGGAATCCGTCGCGGTC
>JASHTO010000750.1 GCA_030040515.1 Terriglobia bacterium | reverse complement strand
CGCACCAGGTGGGGAAGCTCTTCGGCGGAGGGAATGATGCGCATCCCGCGGCCGCCGCCACCCGCCGCGGCTTTCACCATCACGGGGTAGCCTATCTTTTCCGCCTCTCGCAGAGCTTCTTCTTCTGACGTAATGACTTCCGTGCCGGGTAGAACCGCCAAGCCCAGCTCCTTCATTCGCGCCCGCGCCCGGTTCTTATCACCCATCAGGTTGATGACTTCCGGCCGGGGGCCGATAAAGGTGAGGTTCGAGGCTTCGCACACGTCGGCGAAGTAAGCGCTCTCCGCAAGGAACCCGTAGCCGGGGTGGATGGCCTCCGCGCCGGTGATTTCCGCCGCGGAGATGATGCTGGCAACGTTCAGATAGCTGTCGGCGCTGCGCGGAGGGCCAATGCACACCGCTTCATCGGCGAAGCGCACGGGCAGCGAAAGGCGGTCGGCTTCCGAATACACCGCAACCGTGGGAATCCCCAATTCCTTGCAGGCGCAAATCACCCGCAAGGCTATTTCTCCGCGATTGGCGACCAGAATCTTTTTGAACATGGGTGACTTTTTATGGAGTGCGGTAGCTTGCTACCGCTTTCGGTGCGCCTGTTCGCTGGCGCTCTATTGGCTGGCAGCGAGCTGCTAGCCGGAAAAGTGTGAGCAAGCGCCCGCACTCCAAATCAACACGACTTTGACGTGGCCTTGCCCTCCCTCTAGCACAGGCGAGTTCTTCAAGCGCTACTTCTTCCCGGCGGGCTCAATGGCAAAAAGGGACTGGCCGTACTCGACGGGTTGGCCATTTTCGACGTAGATGCGCGTGACGCGGCCAGCGACCTCGGCTTCCAGCTCGTTCATGAGCTTCATCGCCTCAATGATGCAGATCACCTTGCCGGCCTCCACGCTGTCACCCACCTTGACGAAGGGCGGCGCATTGGGCGAGGGCGAGGAATAGAACGTCCCCACGATGGGCGACTTCATGATGAAGAGGCCTTCGGTGGAATCCGCAGGAGGCTCAGGGGCGGCAGGCGCAGGAGGTGGGGGGCCCGCGAGACTCACTGGAGAGGGAGGTTGGACGCCTGGCACAGGGGTGGGCCCGGCGGTGATGATATAGCCGTTGGTGTTTCCGGCTGTGGGGACGCAAGAATTTCCGCGCCGAACGCGGAGCTTCACTCCCTGCTGCTCCATTTCAAACTCGGTGATTTCCTCCTTGGCAAGGAGGTCCAGCAAATCCTGGATGTCGCTCAGACCCCAGACCCGTCCAGGGTCGCCAACGTTGCGCGTGGTTTTCTTGCCGGGCATTCGTTCGCTCCGCTCGACCTGATATTCAGAACCGATGATTCAAAACCAGCATGGGTGCGCCGCGATGTAGAGGCGGCTTTGGTCAGCCGGCGGATGAACTCGCCGTTATGAGTCGTTACTGCAGTATTCCCTAGGATCGATGTCTAACTGATCACCCACTTATCCTTGGGCGCCGGGGTAAGGATTTCCGGGCCCTGGGGGCCGACCAGCACAGTATCCTCAATGCGAATCCCGCCCAGCCCTTTCAAATAAACTCCAGGCTCCACGGTGACCACCGAGCCGGACCTGAGACAGGTGGTTTCACCCTTACCCAGGCGAGGCCGTTCGTGAATCTCTAATCCCACCCCGTGCCCAGTGCTATGGGTAAAGTACCGGGAAAAACCGTGCCTGGCCAAGATGCGGCGTGCGGCTGAATCGATTTCCCCCGCCGATGCCGAATCATGAACTACCTGGACTGCGCCCGCCTGGGCCTTTATGACCGCCGAGTAAAGCTTCAGAAGGCGGCGGCTCGGCTGGCCCAGGAATACTGTCCGCGTCATATCTGCGGCGTAGCCGCTAACTATAGCACCGAGGTCAAAGATTACCAATTCACTTTCCTCCAGTGCTTTAGAGGACGGCCGCGCGTGCGGGAAGGCGGCGCGAGGGCCGGAAGCGATAATGGTTTCAAACGCCGCACCTTCGGCCCCGTTCCTCCGCATTCGATACTCGATCTCTGCCGCCAAATCGTTCTCTTTGATCCCGCGCCGCACATGGGGCAGGATTTCGGCAAAAACTTCCGCGCTCAGCTTCCCAGCGGCGCGAATGGCCTCAATCTCGCCGCGGTCTTTGACGACGCGCAACTCCTCGATCAGATCGCCCGCCGGCTTGAACTGAATATTCCCTCGAGCCTTTTCACGAAGCTGGTCAAATTGGGCGCAAGTAAGGCTTGCAGACTCAAAAGCGAGCTCCCGAACCTCATTCTTCCCGATCCATTTTGACGTCCCCGGAAGGATTCCCTTCCTTTCCTCGATAACCTCCACGCCCACAGCCTGCTCTCCGGCCTGAAGAGTGTAACGCGGGTCGACCCACAGCCAACCTTCACGCAAACCCAGCAGCAGAACACCTGCACTGCCCGTAAATCCCGTGAGGTAACGAACATTTACAAGATTGGTGACCAGCAAAAGCTGCAAATGGTGAGTTTCCATCAGGGCCCGTAAGCGTTCCTGACGGGCACGGAACGAAGAGGTAGGTTCTTCAACGCGCATAGATGGAAGTAAAAGGAGGAGACTTGCGTCTCCTCCCTCAACTCAACATTTCCAAAGAGCTTGCATGGTGGAAAAGCTAGGTCGGAAGTATCTTCGGTGATACGAAGAAGAGCAGCTCCTGGTCGGTATCCGAAGTCGTGCTGGATTTAAACAAGTGTCCGAGGAGTGGAATACTTCCCAGCCAAGGGACGTAGGTCGCCGTCTTGCTTCTGTTGGTCACAGTGATGCCGCCAAACACCACCGTGCCGCCGTCGGGAACCAGCACCGAGGTCGTAGCCTGCTGCGTGTTGATTTCCGCGCCGACGTTGACCACGGGAGAGCCCGGCGAGGCGTTGTTCACGTTGATCACCAGAAAGATGTTATTGTCGTCGGTAACCTGGGGCGTTACCTGAAGTTCCAGTGTCGCGCTTTGATACTGAACAGAAATGGTGTTGTTGATAGTGGTCTGAATGGGAATCTCAACGCCTTGCTGGACCATACCCTGCACGTTATTCTGGGTCACAATGGTGGGGCGGGAGATGGTTTTCGCCTGGTCGCGCTCTTCCTGCGCTGAAATGACCCCATTGATGATGTACCGGGCCGAGGCGTTGGTAATGGCAATGTTTCCGAAGCCGCTGCCGGCGTTGGTCGGGATGCTGAGCGCAGGGGATGTGGCCGGCAGGGTCGAAGTGTTGGGCGTAATGCTGGCGCTCGCACCCGTGCCCATGCCAAAGGTCGTAGTGCCGGAGGTATTGGTTCCCGAACCGGAGAGGGCGGAACTCAGGATGCGCGTAAAGTCCGCAGTGGCCAGAACCACACGCGCCTCAATGGAGACCTGCTTGGCTTTCTTGTCGAGCTTGGTCAGAATGGCCTCAATGATGGGAATCTGCGCCGCCACGTCGGAGACAATCAGGGTGTTCGTCCGCTGATCCACCAGGACCTGACCCCGGCGGGTGAGAGCGCCACCACCGGTCCATTGCTTGAGCAGAGTTTGAAGCTGGGTAGCGCTGGCATAATTGATGGGCCGGAAGATGGTAACCAGGGGCGCGGCACTGATCCGCGCGTCCACCAACTTCGTTTGGGCGTCCTGCTCCGAAGTCAGTGTCGAGGTCTTGGCAATTCTCAAGACGTTGCCTTCCAACACCTTTCCCAGCTCATTATCTTTCAACACGATGTCCAGTGCCTGGTCCCAAGGAACGGAATCCAAAACGACGGTCACGCTGCCCGAAACATTGGGATCGACAATAATGTTCAGTCCGCTGATTTCATGAATCATGCGGAAGAAGTCCTTCAAGTCGACATCTTTAAAATTTATACTGATCGGTTCACCTGTGTATACAGGCTTGGATTCCGCAGCCGGGCTGGCGGGAGTCGCCGGCGGAGTCGCCTGGGCTTCGGCCAGGGGCGGTCCACTGCTCAGGGCCAGCATCTGGGCGGCGTGTTCGGCGCGCAGCGCTTCCGGAGTGGACGCTGCCGGAGGTGGAAGAGGAGCGGCTGCCTGTTCGGTGCTGGCACTCGTGGGTAAGGTGCTCTGCACGTCGGGTTTAGACACCGCATCGGCCTCAACATGCGAATTCACCGTGGCGGTCGGCTTCACCTCAATCGCTTCAGCCTTGGGCGCGGACAAAGCGGCTGCCGGAACTCCTGCGGGCGACGGCGAAAGGGCTGCTGTTTCAACCGGCTTGCTTTCCTGCGTATTCGCCTGCGGCGCCGGGGCCAGATTCACCAAGCGTGCAGTCTTTGCGCCGGCCCGCGGACGCAGCTCAATGCGGACGCCTGCGGGGGTGGTGTGAACGTCAAAGACGGGGTTCCCGTTCAGCACAGCCACGACCCGCACAATGGATGGGTCCTTGGCGCGAAACTGCCCGATGCGGACTGCCTTCAGAACCTCAGTGCCCGCGTCAAAGTTCTTTTGAGCTGAGGTGTTCTCGGCACCATCAATATCCACCACCAGTCGCGACGGGCTGGGCAAAGTCATGACATGAAAACTCGGGCTGCGGGATGTGGATACATCCACAAAGGTTTCGCCGGAAGCCTGATTTTCCAGGGTCACCTTCGAAACCAGCAGCGGCACTGCCGGGGGGTCTGAAAGAGCGGGACCGGCGCCAGGCTCCGTACGAGTCGCAACCGGAGCGGGCGAATTTTCATTGAGCGCCGGCAAACTCGTTCCGTTCACCAACCGCAATTTTGATCCGTCCTTTACGGCGACGAGGGTATCGGGATGCTTCGTTTCCACCTGGACGCGGACGATGGGCTGGCCGGAAGCGCCCTTGAAGGTAAGAAGCTTGTAACCGGAAAAAACCGAATCCGCCCAATGTTGGCTGCGGGCGATTTCGCCAGCATTGGCGCCCGCAAGATCAACGAAGAGGGCGTCAGGACCA
>JASHTO010000749.1 GCA_030040515.1 Terriglobia bacterium | reverse complement strand
ATTTACATTCTGCGCGGCGGGGGAGAGGAATACTACCACCCGCGCTTCACCTATCACGGTTTTCGCTATGTTGAGATTACCGGATTCCCCGGCACGCCCAGCCTCGATTCGATTCGCGGGCACGTGGTGCACTCGGCCGTCAAGACCACCGGCAGCTTTGTGGCTTCAAAGACCCTGCTGAATCAGATCCATAAGATTATCCGCTGGTCGGACCTGACGAACCTGTACAGCGTTCCCACCGATTGTGATCAGCGCAACGAGCGCCAGGGATGGATGGGCGATGCGCAAGTGAGTGCTGTAGGCATGCTGTTGAATTTTGACATGGCAGCCTTTTACACCAATTTCCTACGCGATATCCGCGACGTGCAGGACTCAGACGGAACCATCACGGACACGGTTCCGCACCGCTACGGGCGGCGGCCCGCCGATCCTGCCTGGGGCACAGCGTTTCCACTGATCTGCTGGTACACCTACCTCCAAACGGGCAACCGGCGGCTTCTGGAGGAGAATTATGACGGTCTGAAAAAATATGAAGGTTTTCTTCAGAGCCGCGCGCCCGACGATGTCTTGAGGTACAGCTATTACGGTGACTGGGTGGCGACGGAACTTACTCCGGGCGCCGAGGTCTCCGACTTTTATTATTACTATGACACGCTGGTGCTCTCGAAAATGGCGGCGGCGCTGGGCAATTCGGCTGACGCGGAGAATTATTCGCAGCAGGCCGAGCGGATCAAAGACGCATTTAATAAAGAATTCTTCGACCCGAAGACAGGCAATTACACCACCGGGACCCAAACCGCCAATGACCTGCCGCTTTTCCTGGATATAGCCCCCCCCGACCGCCGCGGAGCCGTGGCAGGCAATCTCAACAACAACATTCTTTATCTGCATGACACACACCTGACCACGGGACTCGCGGGCCTGCGCTACCTGTTCCCCGTCCTCACTAAAGACGGCCGGTCCGATCTGGCATATGACCTCGCCATGCAGACCACTTA
Organism: Terriglobia bacterium; assembly: GCA_030040515.1. Classification (GTDB taxonomy): domain Bacteria; phylum Acidobacteriota; class Terriglobia; order UBA7540; family UBA7540; genus Bog-366. The sequence continues at coordinate 4,141 of JASHTO010000749.1, read as the reverse complement.
CCCCAGTTGGGGTTACATGCTGGCGAACGGCGCCACCACGGTGTGGGAACTCTGGCAGAAAAAGGTCGGGCCGTCGATGAATTCGCAGAATCACCACATGATGGGAAGCGTCGATGCCTGGTTTTACGAGGCGCTGGGTGGAATCAATGTTGATCCCGAGCAGCCCGGCTATCGTCACATCCGCATCGAGCCGCAGGTCACGCGCGACCTCACTTCGGTGAGCGCTACAGTAGGCACGGTGCGGGGAAAAGTGACTTCTTCCTGGACTCACGAGCCGGGAGTCATCACCTTGCAGGTGGATGTGCCCGTGAACAGCACCGCGACCGTTTCCATTCCCAAGGAAGACGAGATGACGGAAATCACGGTTCAGGAAGGCGATCATACGATTTGGCAGGCGGGGCACTTTGTGGCCGGAACGCCCGGCATCACAATGGGAAAATTCGAAGGCAATCGGGCGATTTTCGAGGTGGGGTCGGGGCACTACTCGTTTCGCCTGACCGGAGAGTGAGCACATCGGGCCATCGCGCCCTGAAGGGAAAGGAATTCATCATGAAGCTGGTTACCTACGAATCGAAAAAACAATCATGTCTGGGCGTGGTTCAGGGTGATTTTGTGGTGGACGTGGCTGCGGCATACGGCACGATTTCCAAGGGAAAGATCTCCGACGCCAAGGTGGCCGCGGCCGCGAAAGTGCTGCGCAAGTTGGGGAGCCCCCCGCAGGACATGATTGAGCTCCTGGGGCTGGGAGAAAAGTATCGCCAGGCGCTGGGCGTTGTGATTGCGAGCGCGGCCGCGACAGGGAAAAAAAGCCCCAAAGGCCTGCTGGTTCCACTGGCGAAGGCCAGACTGCGCGCGCCCATCGCGCATCCCAACAAGATAACCTGCATCGGCTTGAATTATGCCGACCACGCTCGCGAAGGTGGACAAGATCCACCGCCCGCTCCGATTTTCTTCCTGAAATCGCACAACACCATCTGCGGCCCCGGTGATCCCATCAAGCTGCCCCCCAACTCCACGCAGGTGGATTATGAGGCGGAAATGGCCGTGGTGATCGGCAAGCGTGGAACGCGCATTGCTGAAAGTGATGCGCACAAGTACATTGCCGGCTACATGATTCTTCACGACGTGAGCGCGCGCGACATGCAGTTCGCCGACAAGCAGTGGTATCGCGGAAAAAGCTGCGACACCTTTGCGCCCACCGGCCCGTGGATTGTCACTCCGGATGAACTTCCCGACCCCCACGTGTTGCGAATTTCCCTGACGCTGAACGGGCAGACGCTTCAGGATTCCAACACCAGCAACCTGATTTTCAAGGTGCCGTTTTTGGTCAGCTATCTCTCGCAGTCGGTTACCTGGGAGGTGGGCGATCTGATCTCCACGGGCACGCCGCCCGGAGTGGGATTTGCCCGGCAGCCGCCGGTGTTTATGAAAGCCGGCGACACGGTGAGTGTGAGCGTGGAAGGCATCGGAACGCTCACCAATCCGGTCGCAGGGCCATGACGCGGACAGCAGGGGAATTTGACGGGATTCTTCCGCCCATCCTCGGCTCAGGGCTATAATAATTCGAACCGTTTTTCTCCCATGAGGTTCGCGCATGGCACTTCCTGAATTCAAGAATGAACCCCTGAGCGATTTCAAGAACAGTCCTGCTCATCGCCGCAGGATGGAGTATGCGCTGAATGAAATCCGTGAGGAGTTGGGCCGCGAATACCCTCTGGTGATTGGCGGCGAGCGCATCAAAACGCCGGACAAGCTTCACTCCTACAATCCCAGCCACCCGGAACAGGTGGTAGGAATATTTTCCAAAGCGGACGCGGCGCTCGTGGATCGTGCGGTGAAGGCCGCCGCCGAAGCGTTCAAAACCTGGAGTCGCACGCCCGTTCAGAAGCGCGTGGACCTGCTGCTCAAGACCTCCAAAATTCTGCTGGACCGCAAGTATTACTATGAGGCGCGCCTGGTTTATGAGGTCGGCAAGACGTGGCTGGAAGCGGACGCCGATGTCGCCGAGGCAATCGACTTCATTGAATTCTACGCCCGCGCCATGTTGCGCTTGGGGGGGCCGCAGCCGCTCACGCCAGTGGCCGGCGAGAAGAATTACTTGCGTTACCTCCCGCTCGGCGTGGGCATTGTGATTCCACCCTGGAACTTCCCTCTGGCGATTCTGGTGGGAATGACCGTGGCGTCAATCGTGACGGGAAACACGGTGGTGATGAAGCCCTCGAGCGATTCGCCGACCATCGCTTACAAATTCTTCGAAGCGCTGGAGGAGGCGGGTATGCCGCCTGGCGTTGCAAATTTCCTCCCTGCACCGGGCGGAGTGGTGGGAGATGCGCTGGTGGGCCACCCGCGTACGCGGTTCATAGCCTTCACCGGATCAAAGGACGTCGGCCTGCACATCAACGAGCTGGCGGCCAAGACCGCGCCTGGGCAAATCTGGGTGAAGCGCGTCATCGCGGAGATGGGCGGCAAGGACTCGATTGTGGTGGATAGCGACGTCAACCTCGATGACGCCGTGGAAGGCGTGGTCGCCTCCGCCTTTGGATATCAAGGCCAGAAGTGTTCCGCTTGCTCGCGTGCGATTGTGGTGGGGCAGATTTACGACGCATTTGTTCAAAAACTTCGCCAGCGAGTGGAGCAGATTACCGTGGGCCCTTCCGAGCGGCCCGAGAATTATATGGGTCCGGTAATCAATGCGCGGGCGAAAAAAACGATTATGGAATACATCGAAGTCGGCAAAAAGGAGGGCCGCTTGATCACCGGCGGTGTTGAGGTGGCGGGGAATGGGCATTTTATTCAGCCCACCGTGATCGCCGACGTTCCTCCCACGGCTCGGATTGCTCAAGAGGAAATTTTCGGCCCCGTCCTGGCGGTTATTCGCGCGGAAAACTTTGAATCGGCGCTGGCCATTGCCAATAACACCGATTACGGTCTCACCGGAGCTGTTTACACCCGCGACCGGCGCAAATTGGAAAGCGCCACGGAAGAATTCTTTGTGGGAAACCTTTATCTGAACCGGAAGTGCACCGGGGCACTGGTAGGAGCGCACCCCTTCGGAGGCTTCAACATGTCCGGAACGGATTCCAAGGCGGGAGGAAATGACTATCTGCTGCTGTTCACGCAAGCTAAAACAGTCTCAGAAAAGTTAAATCTTTGAATGGTTTATACAGGTAAAGTAATAGGCTGGATGAATGTCGGAATTAAGAAGCCCTAGATTGTCCGGTCCAATCTGGTCTTTGCTTTCTCCCTCACTTTTCATATAATGAAAACGCCGGGGATTTTTGCACGTCTGCCTAATTATTTCCAAAAGTCTGATCGATGTTGAGTGTTGGGGCATGAAAAATTTGCCGAACGTTGAACAAGTCGGCCCGCAAGCGCGCATCCAGGCGGAACTCCTTCGTCTGGAATCTCAGAAAAGGGAATTCTGGGTTCTAATTGTCTTCGCAGGAGTAGTTCTAATCCTGGGCGTACTCTCTTTCTTCTTCCCCCATCAATTCTGGTTCAGCGACGGCTTGCATATCAGCTTGTCGCCACAGGTTCTTTTCGTCATCATGGTCGCCGCAGTTTTAGCTTCCCTTGTATATGTCCGCCGGGAACTGGAAAACCGCGGTCTGCGGCTGTCAAACCTTCAGCAGTACATGTCTTCGCAGGAGGTGAAGGCCGCCAGCATGGTGGACGCCGTGACCAATGTATTCACGCGCGGCCTGTTGCACGATCTCCTGGCGGGCGAAATCTCCCGCGCCGAGCGCACCAACCGCTCGCTGGCGCTGATCATGTGCGACCTGAACAATTTCAAGCAGGTGAATGACCGTTACGGCCACCTGATGGGCGACTACGTGCTTTCGCAGATCGCCATGATCCTGAAATCCTGCGTGCGTGGCTCCGATTGCGTTGTCCGCTACGGGGGCGATGAGTTCCTCATTCTCTTGCCGGAGACCGATGAGAAAGGCGGGGAAACGGTCCGCCAGCGGATGCATCATCGGGTGGCGGAATGGGATGCCAGCAATCGTGTGGGTGATCTGCCGATTTCCGTCAGCTTGGGTCTGTACGTTCACGTGAACGGCCAGTCACCGGATAAAGATGTGGCGGAAGCCGATGCCCGCATGTACGCAGAAAAAACCGCCGCCAAACGCGCCGCCCTCGC